>NZ_JBIAPU010000017.1:0-237838 GCF_042888465.1 Streptomyces sp. NPDC002888
TCGCCGTCGACGAGGAACTCGCCCTCGGTGTGCTGGTGCAACCCCGAGATGATCTTGATGAGGGTCGACTTGCCCGCACCGTTGTCACCCAGGACGCAGGTCACCTGGCTGGGATACACCCTCAGGTCGACGCTGTGCAGGGCGCGGATGTTGCCGTAGGACTTGCCCGCGTTGCGCAGTTCGACGATCGCTCCGTCCTGCTGCGCCGGGGTGTCCGCGATGATGGCCCCGTGGGTGCCGGTTCCGTTGGTGGTTGTCATGGGGTCACCTCCGGGTCGCCGTGCGGCTGACCCACAGATTGATCAGGACGGCGCCGAGGAGCATCACGCCGAGGAAGGCCTTGAACCAGTCCGGGTTCCAGCCGGCGTAGACGATGCCCTGCTGCACCATGCCGAACATGAACGCGCCGAAGACCGGACCGATCGCCGAACCGGCGCCGCCGGTCAGCAGACAGCCGCCGATGACGGCCGCGGAGATGTAGATCAGCTCCTGGCCGACGCCTTCGCCGGACTGCACGGTGTTGAAGGTGAAGAGCTGGTGCATGCCGACGAACCAGGCGCCGAAGCCGACCAGCATGAACAGGGAGATCTTCGTGAAGGTCACGGGGACACCGACGGCCCGCGCGCTCTCCTTGTTGCCGCCGACGGCGAAGATCCAGTTGCCGTACTTGGTGCGCAGCAGCATCCAGGTGGCGATCGCGGCGAAGACCAGCCAGTACACGATGGTGATCTTCACGTTGACGCCGCCGACCTCGAAGGTCGAGGCGAAGATCTTCTTGGCCTGGCCGAAGCCGTCCATGTCGCTGATGTCGTCCGTGGCCACGTTGGTGGTGACCAGCTTGGTCACCGCGAGGTTCACGCCCTGCAGGATCAGGAAGGTGCCCAGGGTGACCAGGAAGCTGGGCAGGCCGGTCTTGACCACCATCCAGCCGTTGAAGAAGCCGATCGCCAGCGACACGATCAGCGCGACGATCACGCCCACCCAGACGTTCATCGTCAGCTGGTAGCTCAGCATGCTCGCGGTGAGCGCCGAGGTGATGACCGCGACGCCGGCCGACAGGTCGAACTCGCCGCCGATCATCAGCAGCGCCACCGGAAGGGCCATGATCCCGATGGTCGAAGACTGGTAGAGGATGTTGGCCATCGAGCTGCCGTCGCGCACCGGCGGCGCAGCGACGAGGAAGAAGACGTACACCGCGACGGCACCGAGGAAGACGCCCACCTCGGGTCGGGCGAGCAGCCGGAGCGCCAGGGGGCGCTGCCTGGTCCGCCCGTCCGCCCCCTTGGGGCCGGAGGCCGGCGGTGGGGTCACCGCCGGCGCAGCCTGCTGGGTCATGCTCATCACCGAGTGCCCTTCGCGGCGAACTCGGCGACGGCGTCGACGTTGGACTTGTCGACGAACGCCGGGCCGGTCAGCACCGGCGCCTCGCCGCCGCCCATGTAGTTGCCGTTGTTCTTGTAGAGCCAGAGGGAGTCGACGGCGAGGTAGCCCTGGAGGTAGGGCTGTTGGTCGACGGCGAACTGGATGGAGCCCTTCTCGATGGCGCTCGTCAGTTCCTTGTTGAGGTCGAAGGTGGCGACCTTGGCCTTGCTGCCCGTCTCGGACACCGCCTGCGTGGCGGTCAGCGCGAACGGGGCGCCGAGGGTGACGACGTAGTCGATGGCGCTGTCCTGCTTGAGCTTGGCGGTGATCGTCGACTTGACCGACGGCATGTCGGTGCCGTTGACGTAGAGGGTCTCCGTGGTGCCCGAGAAGGTCTTCTTCACGCCGTCGCAGCGCTGGGTGAGGCCGATGTTGCCCTGCTCCTGGATGACACAGACGGCCTTCTTGGCGCCGGACTCGTTGAGCCGCTTGCCGAGCGCCTCGCCCGCCACGGTCTCGTCCTGGCCGAAGAACTCCATCAGACCGAGGTTCTTCCAGTCGCTGACACCGGAGTTGAGACCGACGACGGGTATGTTCGCGGCCTTCGCCTTGCTCACGACGTCGTTGAGGGCGTCCGGCTTGGCGAGGGTGATGGCTATGCCGTCGACCTTCTGGTCGATGGCGTTCTGGACCAGGTTGGCCTGGTTGCCGGCGTTCGGGTCGGCCGAGTAGACGAGCTTGACGTTGTCCTTGGCCGCGGCGGCCTCGGCACCCTTGCGGACGATGTCCCAGAAGGTGTCGCCGGGCGACTGATGGGTGACCAGGGCGACCGTCATCCGGGGCGTTGTGGCCTTGCCCGCGGAAGCGTTGCCGCCTCCCTCCTCGGACTTCTTGCCGCCGGAGCTGCTGGAACAGCCTGCGAGGGTCAGTGCTGCCACAGCGGCCACGGCCACCACGGGGGCCAGTCTGCGGGAGCGGGCGTGCGAAGAGCGGTCCATCTTTCCTGCACCTCACTGTGCGCCAGGGGAAAGGGAAGGGAGGGTGATCACTGGGATCCGGTGCCGTGTTCGGATGGCCCGAACACGGCTGTTGCGCTGGGACGGGATCCAACTCCCCTGGCACGCCCGCTGTCAATACTTTGTTAAGACATCATTTCACATTCAGGTCCGAATGTAAGTACAAAGTCTTGACAGCGGCACCCTTCGCGACCTACACCTGGGGGCTTGCAGGCCCCCAGACCCAGCTCGACGAGGAGCGTCGCCCATGCCCGAGTCAGCCCGTTCCTTCGACCTGATCACGATGGGGCGCACCGGAGTCGATCTCTGCCCTCAGTCTGGCGTACCCCTGACCCCGGTGGCGACCTCCGACAAGATCTTCGACGGTTCCGCCACAAACGTGGCGGTCGCCGCCGCCCGTCTGGGCCGCACCACCGCCGTGATCACGTGCGCCGGCGACACCCAGGAACTGGACTTCTTCGCGATCCGCGCGGCCCGCGTCCTGTGGATCACCGGCACCGGTCTGAGCCGGGAGCCCGGCCGCTCCGCCACCCTGGCCGCCCTCAAGGCACGCGACAGAGCGGGCACGACCGTGTTCGACCTGGACTGGCGGCCCCTGCTCTGGGCGGATCCCGAGGAGGCCCGCCCCTACTACGCGGAGGCACTGCGGCACGCGACCGTCGCGGTCGGTGACCTCGACGCGTGCGAGATCGCCACCGGAGCGCGCGAACCGCGCGCCTGCGCCGAGGAGTTGCTGGCCGCGGGAGCCGAACTGGCCGTCGTCAGGCAGGGGCCCGGCGGTGTGCTGGCGGTCCACCGCGACGGCGCGTCGGTCCAGGCCCCGCCCGTGAGCGTCGAGGCGGTCGACGGCCACGGCGCGGACGACGCGTTCGGCGGCTGTCTCGTCCACGGGCTGCTGTCGGGCTGGGAGTTGGAGAAGACCCTGCTGCATGCCAACGCGGCCGGCGCCCTCGTCGCCTCCCGCCCCGCCGGCTCCGCCGCGATGCCCACCGAGTCCGAGGTCGAGGGCCTCCTCGCCCGCGGCTGACCGGTCCCACCCCCTGCACCCACCCACTCCGAGAGGCATCCCATGAGCCGGCCGACCCTCCGTCTGACCGTCGCCCAGGCGCTGGTGCGCTTCCTGTCCGTCCAGTACACCGAGCGGGACGGCGAACGGCACCGGCTGATCGCCGGGACCTGGGGCATCTTCGGCCACGGCAACGTCGCCGGGATCGGCCAGGCGCTCCTCGAGTACGGCGATGTGATGCCGTACCACCAGGGCCGCAACGAGCAGGCGATGGTGCACGCGGCCGTCGGCCACGCCCGTCACCTGGACCGCCTGTCCGCGCAGGCGGTCACCACGTCCATCGGTCCCGGCGCCACCAACCTCGTCACCGGTGCCGCCCTCGCCACGATCAACCGCCTCCCGGTGCTGCTCCTGCCCGGCGACTACTTCGCGACGCGCCCCGCCGACCCGCTGCTGCAGCAGCTGGAGCACCCGACGGAGGCCGACGTGTCGGTCAACGACACCCTGCGCCCGGTCTCCCGCTACTTCGACCGCGTCCACCGCCCCGAGGCGCTGATCCCGGCCGCCCTCCAGGCCATGCGGGTCCTCGCCGACCCCGCCGAGACCGGTGCCGTCACCCTGGCGCTGCCGCAGGACGTGCAGGCGGAGGCGTACGACTGGCCGGAGGAGTTCTTCGCCGAGCGCGTGTGGCGCGTACGGCGTCCCGTCCCGGAGCCGGTCGAACTCGCCGAGGCCGTCCGGGCGATCCGCGCCGCCCGACGCCCGCTGCTCGTCGCCGGTGGCGGGGTCCACCACAGCCGGGCCCAGGAGGCGCTGAAGGCGTTCGCCGACGCCACCGGCGTCCCGGTCGCCGTCACCCAGGCCGGCAAGGGCGCCCTGCGCCACGACCACCCGGCCGACCTGGGCGGCATCGGCCACACCGGTACCGCGGTCGCCGACGACCTGGCGCGCGCCGCGGACCTGGTCATCGGCGTCGGCACCCGCTACTCGGACTTCACCACCGCCTCCGGCACCCTCTTCCAGCACCCGGACGTGCGCTTCCTCAATCTCAACATCACCGGCTTCGACGCGCACAAGCTGGCGGCCCGCACGCTGGTCTGCGACGCCCGGGCGGGCCTGACGGCGCTCACCGCGGAGCTGGACGGCCACCGCGTCGAGGCGGCCTACGAGGCCGAGTACCGGGCCGGCAAGGAGCGCTGGGAGCAGGTCGTGGCGGCCGCCTACCGCGCCGACGACGAGCACGCCGTCCCCACCCAGACCCAGCTGCTCGGCGCCCTCGACGCCGTCGTCGGCGACGACGACGTGATCATCAACGCGGCCGGCTCGCTCCCCGGCGACCTGCACAAACTGTGGCGGGCCCGCTCGCCGCGCCAGTACCACCTGGAGTACGGCTTCTCCTGCATGGGCTACGAGATCCCGGCCGCGATCGGCGTCCAGCAGGCCGCGCCCGGCACGCCGGTGTGGGCGCTGGTCGGCGACGGCACGTACCTGATGATGCCGACCGAGATCGTCACCGCCGTCCAGGAGGGCCTGCCGATCAACCTGGTCCTGGTCCAGAACCACGGCTACGCCTCCATCGGAGGTCTGTCGGAGACGGTGGGCGGCGAACGCTTCGGCACCGCCTACCGCCACCGCGCCGCCGACGGCACCTTCACCGGCGCCCCGCTCCCCGTCGACCTCGCCGCCAACGCGGCCAGCCTCGGCATGGAGGTGCTGCGCGCGAAGACCGTGGGCGAACTGCGTGCGGCGCTGGCGTCGGCCCGCGCCTCCGACCGGCCGACCTGCGTGTACGTCGAGACGGACGTCGACGGCCCGACGTCCGCCGCTCCCCCGGCCGAGGCCTGGTGGGACGTACCCGTCGCCGAGACCGCGTCCCGCGCGTCCGCCGTCGAGGCGCGCGGGAGATACGACCGCGAGGTCGCCGGCCGCCGCCGGCACCTGTGAACCCCGCGCCCCGACGATCCCGAGGAGGTGACCCCGTGGTGAGGACAGGCGACCGCTCCCGTGCCGTGCCCGGCTCCGCGCTGGACTCCGTGCACTTCGCCCTGGACCGGGGCAGTCCGGTGCCGCTGTACTACCAGCTCGCCCAGCAGCTGGAGTCGGCGATCGAGCACGGCGCCCTCGCCCCGGGCAACCTCCTGGGCAACGAGATCGACCTCTCGGTGCGCCTCGGCCTGTCCCGGCCCACGGTCCGCCAGGCGATCCAGAACCTGGTCGACAAGGGCCTGCTGGTCCGCCGCCGCGGAGTGGGCACCCAGGTGGTGCACAGCCAGGTCAAGCGCCCCCTGGAGCTCAGCAGCCTCTACGACGACCTGGAGGCGGCCGGGCAGGGGCCCAGTACGCACGTGCTGCGCAACGAGACCACGTCGGCCACCGCCGAGGTGGCCGCCGCCCTCGGCATCGCGGAGGGCGCCGAGGTCACCGCCCTGGAGCGGCTGCGGCGCACCCACGGCCAGCCGGTGGCGTTCCTGTGCAACTACCTGCCGGCCACCCTCCTCGACCTGCCCACCGCCCGCCTGGAGTCGACCGGCCTCTACCAGATGATGCGCTCCGCCGGCATCAGCCTGCACAGCGCCCGCCAGACCATCGGCGCCCGCAGCGCGAGCGCCGAGGAGGCCACCCTCCTCGACGAGACGGAGGGCGCGGCGCTGCTCACCATGCAGCGCACGGCGTACGACGACACCGGAAGGGCGGTCGAGTACGGGCAGCACATCTACCGGGCCTCGCGGTACGCGTTCGACTTCCAGCTGCTGGTGCGGACCTGATCCCGGCAGGCGCCGATGCCGCTTGACTCCGGGAGGCGACGGGAGCAAAGTCGTACATATACGCCGTAAACGTACGGCGTCGCCAGAGGGGCTCGGCCCATGAGCGCACCGTCAACCGTGCTGATCACCGGTGGAGCCGGCTTCATCGGCAGTCACGCGTGCGCCGAACTGCTCGACCATGGTTACGAGTTGATCGTGGTCGACGACTACTCCAACAGCGCCCCGCAGGTCTTCGCCAGGGTCCAGCGGGTCGCCGGGCGCTTCGTCGGGGCCGTCTACGAGCTGGACATCCGCGACCGGCAGGCGCTGTCCGCGGTCTTCGACCGCCACTCCGTGGACGCGGTCGTGCACTTCGCCGGCCTGAAGTCGGCGGACGCCTCCACCCGCAGGCCCGTGGAGTACTACGACACCAACGTCGGCGGCACGACGGCCCTGCTGCGGACCATGCACGCGCACGGGGTGCACCAGCTGGTGTTCTCCTCGTCCTGCGCGGTCTACGGCGAGGCCGGACTCGCCCCGCTCGACGAGACCGCGCCCACCCGGCCCACCAGCCCCTACGCCACCTCGAAGTGGACCTGCGAGCGGATCCTCGCGGACGTCTGCCGCCACCGCCCCGAGTACAGCGTGGTGTGCCTGCGCTACTTCAACCCGGTCGGCGCCCACCCCAGCGGTCTGCTCGGCGAGGACCCGCGCGGCACACCCGACAACCTGATGCCCTACCTGGCCCAGGTGGCGGCCGGCCGCCGGGAGAGGCTGCGGGTGTTCGGCGACGACTACCCGACGCCCGACGGAACCGCGGTCCGGGACTACACCCACGTCATGGACACCGTGGAGGCGCACCGCGTCGCGCTCGACCGCCTCGCCGACGCGCCGGGCCTGCACGTGTACAACCTCGGCGCGGGGCGAGGAAGTTCGGTCCTCGACGTCGTCCGGGCGTTCTCCCGGGCGTGCGGCAGGCCCCTTCCGTACGAGATCGCCCCGCGCCGCCCCGGCGACGTTCCCGCCCTCGTCGCCGACGCGAGCGCCGTCACCCGCGACTGGGGCTGGCACCCCTCCCGGGACCTGGACGACATGTGCCAGGACGCCTGGCGCTTCCAACGGCTCAATCCGTACGGCTACGAGGGCTCCGCGCGGCGCCCGAACACGGACAGGAGGGCGAACGGGGGACTGCCGAACCGATGACAAGATGCGACCCCGCGCCGGGCGTGCCTACGATCAGTGACAGGAAGCCCAAGGTTGACGCGCCGTTCGCGGCTGCCCGGTGTCCCCGGATCGGGGAGGCGCTTGCCAGTGCTGCTGCACAACCGGCTGATGGCCGCATACCTGACGCTGGCCTTCGCCGTCACCTGTGTCTACATGACCGTTCCCGCCATGCTCGCGCCCCTGTGGGCCGTCATCGGACTGGCGGGCGCCGCGGCCGTGTTCACCGGTGTGTACGTGCACCGGCCGTCCCGTCGATGGCCCTGGCTGGTGCTCGCCGCGGGTCTGCTGGCCTTCTCCGCGGGCGACACGTACTACAACGTGCAGGAGCAGTACTTCCAGGCGTCCAACCCGTTTCCCTCGCCGTCGGACGCCTGCTATCTCCTCGTCTACCCGCTCTTCGCCGCGGGCCTGTTCGGCCTGGTCCGCTACCGCTGGACCGACCGCGACCTGCCCAGCCTGCTGGACGCCCTGATCATCACCGCCGGGCTGGCCCTGCCGGTCTGGGTCTACCTGGTGCAGCCGCTGACCACCCTGGAGGGCCTGACCTGGCAGCAGCGCGCGATCAGCATCGCCTATCCGCTGGGCGACGTGCTGGTCCTCGCGATGCTGGTCCGGCTGCTGGCCCCCAGCCCGGTCCACGGCCGCAACCGCGCCGTGCAGTTGCTGGTCCTGGGCACGGTGACCCTGCTCGGCTTCGACATCGCCTACGGCATCCTGCAGTTGCAGGGGACATGGCAGGCCGGCACGCTGCTGGACGCCGGCTGGATCGTCTTCTACACGGCCTGGGGGCTGGCAGCGCTGCACCCCTCCATGGCCGAACTGACCGATCCGGAGCCGCTGCCGCAGTCCCTCCTGCCGCAGCGGCGCCGACTGGCGCTGCTCGCCGCGGCCACGCTGGTCGCGCCCGCCATCCTGCTCTTCGAGGAGCGGGCGGGCACCGTGCACGACGCCATGGTGCTGGCCGCCTTCTCCAGCGTGCTGTTCCTGCTGGTGATCCTGCGCCTCGCGGGCATGGTCGTGGCCCACCGCAAGGCGGTGTCGCGGGAACACGCCCTGCTTACGGCGACCACCTCGATGGTGGCCGCGATGGAGCCGGGGGAGATCGGGCAGTCCTGCGACACCGCGGTCGCCACCCTGCTCGGCGCCGACGGCCCGCACCGGACCCTGATCCTCTCCGCCGAGCAGGCCCAGGAGCTGTACCGGGCGCTTGGCCGCTACCCCAGGAGCGGCCAGGACGGCCGTCCGAGGGGGGCCCTGCCCGGCACGCTCCTCGTCCCCGTCGAGCGGCTCGGGCCGGACATCGCGGGCGCCCTCGGCGATCTGCCGAACGCGCTGGTGTGCCCCATGGTCCACCCCGAGCGCCAGGCGGCCGGTGAACTCCCGGGTGTCCTGCTGGCCGCCGGACAGGAGCGCCAGCTCTCCGAGACACGCGGCTCGCTGGAGATCCTCGCCTCGCAGGCGGCCCTCGCGGCGGAACGCATCGCCCTGCGGCGGGAGATCGTCCGCAAGGAGAGTGACGCCTACTTCCGCACTCTGGTGCGCAACGCCTCGGACGTCATCCTCATCGTCAACGACGACACGACCGTCCGCTACGCCAGCCCCTCCGCACAGGCCGTGTTCGGCAACTCCGCGCTGGCCGGCACACCGCTGCGCGACCTGGTCGACGCCCGGGACCGCGAGCGCGTCGAGCGCACCGTGGCGGCGCTGGGCGGCGCCGAGGGGCGCGAGGAGGCCCACGACCACTGGTGGGTGACGCGGGACGGCGGCCGTATCGAGGTGGAGGTGCGCTGCCGGGACCTGCGGCACGACGAGACCATCGCCGGGCTGGTCATCACCCTGCGGGACGTGACCGAGCAGCGGCAGCTGGAGCACGAACTCACCCAGCGGGCCTTCCACGACCCGCTGACCGGCCTGCCCAACCGCACCCTGCTGCTGGAGCGCACCGGACGCGCCATGCTGCGCGGCCACCGTGAGTCGACACTGACGTGCCTGCTCTTCATCGACCTGGACGACTTCAAGGTCGTCAACGACACGATGGGGCACTCGGTGGGCGACCGGTTGCTGCGGGCGGTCGGCGAGCGTCTGTCGCAGACGCTGCGCCGCACCGACACCGCGGCACGCCTGGGCGGCGACGAGTTCGCGGTGCTGATGGAGGACGCCAAGCAGCCCCTCGACGCCGAACTGCTGGCCGCCCAGGTGATCCAGGCCCTCGGCCGGCCGTTCCAGCTGTCCGAGGGGCCGGTCGGCGTGTCCGCCAGCGTGGGCGTGGCCAGCGCCCTGGACACCACGGACGCCGAGGAGCTGCTCGCCCTCGCCGACCTGGCCCTGTACGCGGCCAAGGCCGCCGGCAAGCGGCAGTGGCGCCGGTTCCAGCCCCAGCTGCGGGTGCGCATGGCGGAGCGGCACCACCTCCAGGCGCGGCTGGACGAGGCGCTCGCCCGCGGGGAGTTCGCGCTGCGCTATCAGCCGGTCGTGGACATCGCCGCGGGTGACGTCGTGGGCTTCGAGGCGCTGGTGCGGTGGCCGCACGGCAGGCACGGGCTGATCCCGCCGGAGCAGTTCATCCCCCTCGCCGAGGAGACGGGCCACATCAACCCGTTGGGCTCCTGGGTGCTGCGCACCGCCACGGCCGACATGGCCCGGCTGCAGCACCGGGCCCCGCGCTCGGCACCGCCGTACATCAGCGTCAACGTCTCCGGCCGCCAGTGGGAGGACGAGGGCTTCCTGAACGAGGTGGGCCGGGCCCTGGACACCCCGGGCCTGGTGCCGGGCTCGCTGCAGCTGGAGCTGACCGAGTCGGTGATGATGCGCAGGGACGAGCGGCTCGACACCGTCGTCCGGGCGATGAAGGACCTCGGGGTGCGCATCGCGGTGGACGACTTCGGTACCGGGTTCTCCTCGCTGCGCTATCTGCGGGAGTTCCCGGTCGACGTACTCAAGATCGACAAGACGTACATCGACGACATCCCCGGGGACAGCCGCCAGGTCGCGCTGGTGAAGGGCATCGTCCGTCTCGCGGACACCCTCGGGCTCCAGGTGATCGCCGAGGGCGTCGAGGAGCGGGCGCAGCGCGACCTGCTCAACTCCGTCGGCTGCCGGTTCGGGCAGGGATACCTGTTCGCGCGGCCGATGACGATGGAGCAGGGCGAGGCGGTGCTGCGGCAGCGCGAACGCAGGCCGGCGGCCGGCACCCCCGCCGTCAGGCCTCCGCCGGCCGCGGGCCCGCCGGCCGCCAGGAGCGCCAAAGCCCCGACGACGGCACGGACCGCCGTGCCCGCGCCCGTCACCGGGCCCGTCGCCGGGCTTCCGGAGGTCCGGCGCGATCTGCGCTGGTCCGACCTGGAGCACCTGAAGCGGTCCAGTCCCATGAGCGACGCCGTCCTGGACGAGGTGCACGGCCGGCACATCCGCTGCGGGGACCAGTGGCTGATCGACTTCGCCTCCTGCAACTACCTGGGCTTCGACTGCGACCCCGAGATCATGGACGCGATCGAGCCCGCCGTACGCCGGTGGGGGACGCATCCGAGCTGGTCGCGGCTGCTGGGCAGCCCGCGGCTCTACGCCGACATCGAGGAGCGGCTGACGGCCCTGCTCGGGGCCGAGGACACGCTGCTGCTGCCCACCGCCACCCTCATCCACCACTCGGTGATCCCCGTCCTCGCCGACCGGGGGAACGTCTTCGTCGAGGCCACGGCGCACCGGACGGTGTACGACGGCTGTGTCGCGGCCCGCGGCCAGGGCGCGACGCTGCACCGGTTCCACTCCGACCGGCCCGACCGGCTCGACGCGTTGCTGCGGGACGTGCCGTCGGGCGGGCCGCTGCTGGTGTGCCTGGACGGCGTCGACAGCATGACCGGGAACGTGCCCGACCTGCCGACGCTGGCCGGCATCTGCCGGCGGCGGGGCGCGACGCTGTACGTCGACGACACGCACGGCTTCGGCGTCATCGGTGAGCGGTCGGCCGACGAGCCGTGCCCGTACGGCTCGCGCGGCAACGGCGTGGTCCGGCACACCGGCGAGTCCTACGACGACATCGTGCTGGTCGGCGGGTTCTCCAAGGCGTACTCGTCGCTGCTGGCGTTCCTCGCGCTGCCCACCGCGCTGAAGGAACACCTGAAGATCGCCGCGGGGCCCTATCTCTACTCCGGCCCCTCCCCCACCGCCTCGCTCGCCACCACGCTGGCCGGCCTCGAGGTCAACGACCGCCGGGGCGACGCGATCCGGGCCGACCTGCACCGCAAGACCGTGCGGGTCCTGGACCGGATGCGTTTCCTCGGCCTGTACACGCCGGGCGTCCTGGAGCTGCCGATCGTGGAGGTCCAACTCGTCGACGCCGCGGACCTGGAGGCGGTCGCCGCGTTCCTGTGGGACCACGGCATCTACGTCACGCTCGCGGCCTACCCGCTGGTCCCCCGCGACCGGGTCGGCTTCCGCGTCCAGCTCACGGCGCTCAACTCCGACGAGGACATCGGTCGGCTGGGCGACGCGCTCAGCGGCCTGGACGAGCGCTTCGCGCTGCGGCACAGGAGCTGATGCGGTCCGATGACGACCCGCAACGACGAAGTCGACTGGGACAGTTGGCCCGTCGAGGACTACCTCAGCGAGAACTACCGCGAGCTGCACCCGTCCGACGCGGCCGTCATCGCCCACCACTGCGCCTTCTACCGCACCCTCCCCACGGACGGCGTGGCACGCTCCGTGGAGTTCGGGGCCGGGCCCAACCTGTACCCGCTGATGCTCGCCGCCCCGGTGAGCCGCCGTATCGACGCCGTGGAGGCGGGCACGGCCAACGTCGCCTATCTGGAGCGGCAGTTGGCGCAGGGGCCCGACGGCAGCTGGCGGCCTTTCCACGCACTGGGCCGACGGCTCGACCCTCGCCTTCCGGCATCCCCGCGGGCGGCCCTGAAGCGGGTGCGCGTGGTGCGGGGCGACGTGCGGGACCTGCGGCCCGGACGGTACGGCCTGGCGTCGATGCACTTCGTGGCGGAGGGCGCGACCGAGGACTTCGCGGAGTTCGGGGAGTTCTGCCGGCTCTTCGCCCGGTCGGTGGTGCCGGGCGGGTACCTGGTCGCCGCGTTCATGGAGAACATGCCGACCTACCGCATCGGGCCCGTGTCGCGCTGGCCGGGCTGCCCGGTGGGTCCTCAAACCGTGCGGGAGGTGTTCACGCCCCTGACCGCAGAGCTCGACGTGACGCGGATCGACGCGGACCCGACGCTGCCGGACTACGGGGACACGGGGATGGTGCTCCTGACAGCGCGAACACCGTCTCCGTGAGAGCTGCACCGATGGCGTATGTTTACGATGCAAACCGGCGATTTGCCCCATCTCGGGGTGGTCCACAGCCAGTGGTGAGGAGGTGGGGCCCATGGCCAAAGATCCGGGGGGCGGCCCCACACGGCGTGCCAGCGACCGCGGGCGGTACGGCCGGCTCAACCGGGAACGGGTCCTGACCGCCGCCCTGGAACTGGTCGACCGTGAAGGGCTCTCGGCACTGAGCATGCGCCGCCTGGGCACGGAGCTCGGCGTGGAGGCCATGGCTCTGTACCGGTACGCCTCCAGCAAGGACGCCCTCCTGGACGGCCTGGTCGAGGCCCTCTACCTCGAACTGGAGGAACGCCTCGCGCACGGAGAGGACGGTGCGACCGCCCAGGCACCCGAGTGGCGCACCGAACTGCACCGCATCGCCCGGGCCACCCACCAGGTCTGCCTCGGCCACCCCCGGGTCGTGCCGCTGCTGGCCACCCGCATGCTCGCCGTCCCCCTCGCCCAGCGGCCGCCCGCCGTGCTGCGCGACCACGAGCGGGTGCTCGCGCTGCTGACGAAGGCCGGCCTCGACGAGGCCCGCACCTGCGCCGCCTTCCGCGCGTACACCGCGTGGCTGCTCGGCTATGTGTCCGTGGAGCTGCGCCCCCTGGTGGACAACCCCGACGAGACCGATCCCTCCTTCCGGCTCGGCCTGCACCGCCTGTCCCCACAGGAACTGCCCACACTGCGGGCGACCGCCCCCGCCCTCGTCGAGCCCGGCGGACCGGAGGGCCTGGCGGCCGGCCTCGACGCACTGCTGGACCGGTTCGCGTAGCCGTCAGGAGCCGTCCGGCTCCCCGGAGCGCGGCTTCAGCATCGCGCTGAACGGAGTGACCGGGCGTTCCTGGCGTTCGCCGTCCACGACGATGTCGACGACCTCGTTGAAGAACGCGAGCCGCCCCTGGACGGCGGCGGCGGCGGGCAGCGGGTCCGGATAGCTCCAGACGACGTTCGCCGGGACGCCCACCCCACCGCGCCAGGACCAGTACGCGGCGGTGCCCTTGTACGGGCAGCCGGTGCTGTGGTCGGTGGGTTCGAGCAGGTCGAGGCGGACGTCCTCGCGGGGGATGTAGTAGCGGGTGGGCAGCGAGGTCTCGAAGAGCAGCACGGGGCTGCGGGTGTCGGCGACGACCGTGCCGTCGATCTCCACCCGGACGTGCCGGCTGCTCGGCAGGGCGTCGACCCGTTTGTGCGGGTCGCGCGGGTGGATGAAGATCTCCTCCTCTTCCTCGTACCAGTGGTCGAGGGACTTGCGCCGGAACCACTCGAAGGCGATGTGGCCGGCCAGGTCGTCGGCGGGGAACGTCCAGGCCGCGTTCTCCACGGTCTCGCCGTCGACCTCGAGGTCGTAGAAGACCGTGGAGCCGGTGTGGGTGCCGGGCCTGGGCTTCCTCGCCGGGCGCAGCAGGTCCGTGCGGACGTCCTCGCGCGGGAAGACGTACTGCGGCACGGGCAGGCTCGGCTCCCACACGAGGACGGGATGCCTGCTGTCGACGACGGTGACGTCGCCCTTGCGCCCTCGCACCCAGCGGTCGCTGGGCTCCCACACGAGGCCCTCCGGGGTGGTGCGGAGGGGCCGGGCGGCGGGGTGTGCGGTCATGGCCGGTGCTCCTTCCGGGACGACGGGAGAACGTCGGGTCCCGGGGTGTTCCCGGGGTCCCCTTCCACCCTGCCACTCCCCCGCCTCCCGTGCGTCCAGTGAGGCCCCGGTCAGGCCGGGCGGCTCAGTGCGCCGCGTCCAGGCGGGCGCGCTGATCCTCCGTCAGCTCCAGGTCGACTGCGGCCAGGTTCTCCTCCAGCTGTGCCACCGAGGACGCCCCGGCCAGCGGGACGACGGGCAGGTCGCCGCCCAGCTGCCAGGCGAGGACCACCTGGTTGACCGTCGCGCCGGTCTCGCGGGCCACCTCACGCAGCGCGGCGAGCCGGACCGGGGTGCCCGGGTGGTCGTAGTCGGCCGGCAGCGGCTTGTCCGGGCCGGAGTACGCGCCCTTGAGCAGCGGCGAGTACGCGACCAGGGTCAGCCCGGGTTCGGCGCGCAGATAGCTCAGCAGCTCCGCGCCCGCTCCGCCGAGGCTGCCGTCCGGGAAGAGGTCGTCGGGCATGTCGGTGCGGGGGCGCAGGTGGCTGTGCTGGTACTGGAGCACCTCGTAGCGGGGCAGACCGGCCGCCGCCGCGAGGGCACGGGCCCGCTCCACGCGCCAGACGGCGTGGTTGCTCACGCCGAGCAGGCCGACCGTGCCCTCCTCGACCAGTGCGGCGAAGCCCTCGACGGTCTCCTCCAGGGGGACGGTGCGGTCCTCGATGTGCGCGTACAGCAGGTCCAGCTTCTCCACGCCGAGACGCTCCCGGCTGCGCTCGGCCGCCTCGCGGATCACCTTCGCCGACAGTCCCTCGGGGTTGTCGATGTAGCTGGTGCCGGGGGCCAGGGGGCGGGCGCCGAGCTTGGTGGCGATGACGATCTCGTCGCCGATCCCGCGGCTGCGCCGCCACCGGCCGAGCAGTTCCTCGCTCTGCCCGCCCTGGCTGCCGTCCGCCCAGAACGCGTAGTTGTCGGACGTGTCGATGAAGGTGCCGCCCGTCTCGACGTAGCGGTCGAGGACGGCGAAGGACGTCTTCTCGTCCGTCTGCGAGCCGAACAGCATCGCGCCGAGCGCGAGCACGCTCACCTCGCGGCGGGTCGCCGGATCGGTGCCGATGGTGCGGTACTTCATGATGGGTCCTCCCCTTCGGCCGGTACTTCCCGGCTCGAACGGGAGTCTTCAACTTGAAGCGCACTTCAAGTCAAGGGCCTGCGCCACGAGTTCACGAACAGCCGGTCACGCCCCGGGCCGCTCCCGGTACGGCACCGGCCGCCCCGTGAAGGCGTCGAGGAGGACACGGTCGCCGAGCGGCCGGTCCAGCCTCACCTTCACCTCCTCGCCGATCGCCTGGGCGGTGCAGGGGCCGTCGTCGGTGCCGACGACCGAGGCGGACAGCACCACGCTGCCGTCCGTCTCCAGCACGTCCACGGCGGGACCGTCGTCGCAGGCGCCGTGCTCGGCCATGACCGTGACCGACCGGCCGCTCCCGGCCGCCCGGACCAGTCCGCGCAGCGGCGACAGCAGGTGGTCGGACACCTCCGCGAACGGCCGGATCGGCGGCGGGGGCGGCTTCGACGGGCCGAGGGCGACCCGCTTGAGCGGGGTGTCGTAGCCCTCCAGGGTGAACAGCCAGGCCGGGACGGTGGCCGGGCCCCGGCTGGTCGCCACCGTCGTCTCGCCGAGCTTCGCGCCGGTCACGGTGAGGTGCGGCCCGTCGTTGCCCCCGCGGGCCACACTCTCGTAGGCCTCCCGCGCCCCCATCAGCGGCAGCGTCAGCGAGCCTTGGCCCTCCCACCTCACTCGCCCCTCCTCGCGCGGGGTGGCGGGCAGGGAGCCGCGCAGCACGAAGTTCTCTGTCGCGTACGCCTCCTTGTCGGCCCGGCTGCGGAAGGCGTCCTCGGGCAGCTCGACCGCGTCCCCCATCGGGAAGTAGCCCTTGTGCCACGCCTCGGCGGCCTGGGAGCCGTCCCAGGCGTCGGCGACCTGGCGGGCGCGGGCCGCAGCCCTCGGGTCCTGCTCGATGTCCCGCACGCCTTCCCCGCGGCCTCCGGCGGCCTTCTCTACTCCGCACCCGGTGCCCGCGGCGAACAGGGCGACGGCGGCGATCAACCGGACGGTGCGTGCGGTGTGCGTGCGCATGGGTCCCCCAGGAGCTGACGCGGCAGGGCCTCGGTGCCGTACCGCTCCTGTGACGCACGAACACCGCCCGACGTTCGAACGAACACGGCGACTCCCGCGTCGTAGGTCGGCACGGATCACGAGGAGAGGGAGACACCAGCCGATGAAGACCACGTTCCGGGTCGGCCGCCACCGAGCTGCGCTGATGCTGCTCGCCGCATCAGCCATGGCGTCCGCCGCCGCCTGCACCGCGCTGGACGGCGGCGGCGAGAGCGCCGGATCCTGCGCGTTTCTCAGGATCTACGAGGGCCGTACGTACGGCGACGTGGCCAACGTCGACTACACGATCGGGGAGAAGCTCGGCACCGTCACGTCACCGCCCTGCCACGACACGAACGACGACTCCGACGACTCCGTCACCTCCTCGACCGCCTACGCCGTCGAGGGCCTCGACCCGTCCGTCGCCATCGCCGTAGGAGACACGCCCGACGAGACGTACTTCCTCGTCGTCGAATCCGGCGGGACGCTGCCTCCCGAGGTGCGGAAACTGATCGACGGCCCCTGACACCCGGGACGGTCGGCGAGGCATGATCTCGTCAGGCGCCGCCACTCGAGAGGAAGGCACATCATGCCCGAGCCGCAGTCGTCCCAGCCGCTCGTCCACCGGGAGACCCGGGACACCGTGGCGGTGCTCCGCCTGGACGACCCGGAGCGCCGCAACGTGCTGTCGCCGCGCATGGTGCGGGACCTGGTCGACGCCGTCGAGCGTTGCGAGCGGGACGAGGCGGTGAGCGCGATCGTGCTCACGGGCGCGGGCCCGGCCTTCTGCGCCGGCGCGGAGCTGGACAACCTGCTGGCCGCCGCGGAGGGCGAGGAACACCGGCTGCGCGAGGTGTACGCGGGGTTCCTGGCCGTCGCCGCGTGCCGACTGCCGACGATCGCCGCGGTCAACGGGCCCGCGGTCGGGGCGGGTTTCAATCTCGCCCTGGCCTGCGACATCCGGCTGGCCGCCGAAGAGGCCCTGTTCGACTGCCGGTTCGCCCGGCTCGGGCTGCACCCGGGCGGCGGCCACACCTGGATGCTCACCCGCGCGGTCGGCCACCAGCGGGCCGCCGCCATGCTGTTGCTCTCCCAGCCCCTGAAGGGAGCGGAGGCGGCCGACACCGGGCTGGCCCTGCGCTGCGTCCCCGGCACCGACCTGGTCGAGGAGGCGGTCGCACTCGGCGCACGAGCGGCCAGCACCGACCCGGCCCTGCTGCGCACGATCAAGCAGACCCTGCTGGAGAGCGGCGCCGAACCCGACGTCACCCGCGTGATCGACACCGAGTTCGAACGCCAGGTGCGCTCGCTGCACCAGCCGGCCTTCAAGGAGGCGATGCGACGGGCCCGCGGCCGACGCTGAAAGCCGCTACACCTCCACTACTTCGGTGGTGTGGGTGTGTCGTGCGTGCGGTACATCGCCTGGACGTCCAGCTCCAGTTGGACCGTCGGGCCGACCACGGCGATGCCGCGCGCCAGCATGGAGCGCCAGTTGAGGGTGTAGTCCTCGCGGTGCAGCTCCGCCTTGGCCAGGGCCGCGCAGCGCAGCTCCTCGCCGTAACCGCCGTTGACCGTGCCCAGGTACGTCGTGTCCAGCGACACCGACCGGCTCACGCCGTGCATGGTCAGGCTGCCCAGCAGCGACCACTTGCTGCCGCCCCGGTAGGCGAACCGGGTGCTGACGAATTCGATGTACGGGAAGCGGTCGACGTCGAGGAAGTCGGCGGAACGCAGGTGCGTGTCCCGGGTGTTGTTGCCCGTGGTGATGCTCGACGCGTCGATGCGCACCTGGACGCGGGACTGGGACATGTCCTGGGCGACCTGGAGGCCGCCCTCGAAGCGTTCGAAGCGGCCGTGCACATGGGCCATGCCGACGTGCTTGGCGATGAAGCGGATCGCGGTGTGCGGCGGATCGAAGAGCCAGGTTCCGGGGACCGGGAGTGCCAGCTGCCGGGCCGACTGCAGCCACACGCGCTCCGGGGCGGGACCGGTGTCCGCGAAGACCTCGATGGTCTCGCGGTGCGGTTCCAGCCCCTCGGCCGCGATCATCAGGCTGTAGGCACCCGGCGGCAGAACGACCGTGAAGAAGCCGTACGGGTCCGTGGTCCCGCGTGCCGCGATCTGGTGGCTGCGCAGTTCCGTCACCGTCACGTCGGCCGCGCCCATGGGCTGGTTCACGGGGTCCAGGACCTCGCGGACGACGACACCCGCGCCGGCCGGGACGGGGAACGTGGGGCCCGCGGCGCCTCTGGAGGCACGGTTGAGTCGCCGCCGGAGCAGTCCGAGGGGCATGGGGTTCACCTTTCAGTCTGGTTCGGTCGGTACGTCGGTGGTGGCGGGTCTCCCTCGTACGCCGCCCGCAGAATCTCCCGTACGCCCTGGGCGGTGACCTTCCGCGGGTTGGGGTACGCCTGCCCGGCCACCTCACCCGCCGCCACCGCCAGGTCGGCTTCCTTGAGGCCGAGTTCGGCCAGGGAGCGGGGCGCCCCGAGGCGAGAGGACAGCTCCCACAGGGCGTACGGGGCGTCGTCGGCGTCCAGGGCCCGGCCGAGCGCTGTGAGGGCCGTGGGCGCGGCGGGCGCGTTGTGGGCGAGGACGTACGGCAGGACGACCGTGTGGGTCTCGGCGTGCGGCAGGCCGAAGGTGCCCCCGAGGACGTGGCACAGCTTGTGGTGCAGGCCCATGGTGGTGGCGCCGAGCGCGGCACCGCAGAGCCAGGCGGCGTAGAGGGCCCGGCCCCGGGCTTCCAGGTCCCCGGGATCGGCCGCGAGAGCGGGCAGGGCGCCCGCCATGGCCCGTACGCCCTCCTCGGCCGTGAGCGACACCAGCGGCGAGGCGTCCGGCGCGTACAGGGCCTCGGCCGCGTGCGCGAGAGCGTTGATGCCGCTGGTCACGGACAGGGCCACCGGGAGCGTCAGGGTGAGCTCGGGGTCGTAGACGACGCTGCGCGGCAGGACCGACGGGTCGCGGCCGGTGCGCTTGGCCCCGTGCTCGGTGAGGCCCCAGACGGGGGTCATCTCCGAGCCCGCGTATGTCGTCGGTACGGCGATCAGTGGCAGACCGGTGCGCAGCGCGATCGCCTTGCCGAGGCCGATCGCCGAGCCGCCTCCGACGGCCACGCAGCCGTCGGCGCCCGTGGCGCGCGCCACCTCGACGGCCCGGTCGGCGACCTCGACCGGCACATGCATGCGGGCCTCGGCGTGCAGCCTGGCACAGGCGTCGCCCAGCGCCGCCGCGACGGCCCGGGCCGTCTCCGCGCCGCGTGGCCCGCAGACAACCAACACCCGTCGCAGGCCGAGCCGTTCGGCCTCGCCCGGAACGGCGGTGACGGACGAACCGGGCCGCAGGACGACCCGCATCGGCGGGGACTCGTGGACGAACTCCATTACGGCTCCTCCGAGTTCAGCACGAGGTCGAAGCGCGCGTGCCGGAACGGGTTCGGGATGCCGAACTCCCGTGCCAGGGACGGATCGTCGGTCTCGGCGAAGTCCTGGACGAGGCTCTCCTTGACCGCGAACACCGCGTCGGAGTCGAGGTGGTCGCTGCCCGCCACGAAGATGTGCGTGGTGACCGGCACATGGCCTTCGGCCGAGGCGATGAAGTGGATGTGGGCGGGGCGGTAGGGGTGCCGGCCGGTCGCCCGCAGGAGGTCCCCGACGGGACCGTCCGTGGGGATCGGGTACGGGCTCGGCACGCACGTGCGGAACCAGAAGCGGCCCTGGGCGTCGGCCGTGAACAGCCCCCGCCCGTTCCCGGCCGGCTGGACCTTGGGCTGCTGCACGTCGTAGTACCCCTCGGCGTTCGCCTGCCAGACGTCGAGAATCGCGCCGGGCAGCGGGGTGCCGTCCCGGGACAGCACGCGTCCGCTGATCACGCACGGCTCGCCACCGCCGACCAGGTCGATGTCCGCGCCGAGTGCGCGGACCGGGGACTCGGTCATGTGGAAGGGGCCGAGCACCGTCGACTCCGTCGCTCCGCCGCGCCCTTCGCTGTTGATCGTCTCTACGAGCATCGAGACGCCGAGCACGTCCGACAGGAGGACGAACTCCTGCCGGGTGTCCGTGCAGGTCTGCCCGGTCGCCGTCAGGAAGTCGACGGCCCTCTCCCACTCCGCCATGGTCGGCTCCGTCTCGCGTACGAAGGCGTGGAGGTGACGGGTGAGGGCGGCGAGCAGCTCGCGCAGCCGGGGGTCAGCGGTGCCCTGAAGGCTGTCGACGACCGCCTCGGTGATGTGGGTGGTGAATTCGGTGGTCATGTCCGGGACCCTTCCCGTCAGCCATGTCCGAGGATGCGTCGCACCGCCTCGGTGAGCAACCGTTCGGCGTCCGCGCCGGACGCGGCCGCCGTCGCGTACCGGAAGGCGACGTACCCGTCCGGCCTCACCAGCAGGGCTCCCCCGTCGGCCACCTCGCTGAGCCGCGCCCAGTCGCCGTACGGGTCCTCGTACTCCTGCCCGGGCCCGATGACGACGGTGGCGATCTCCAGGTCCTGGCCCTCGGCCGCCCGTACCCAGTCCGCCCCGCCGATTCCGGTCACCAGGGTGAAGCGGCCCCGTCCGACGGTGTCGAGCGTGGACAGGGTGCGCGTGCCCGAGGTGATCCAGGCGTGCGGGAGCTTGGCGCCCGGGCGGGAGGTGGGCTGGTGGTACAGCTCGGGGTCGCGGTCGAAGCCGGGGTCGTCGGTGTCGTCCGGGACGATCGAGTCCGATGTGTACCGCTGGTTGAGGTCGACGCCGTGCGCGTTGAACTCGTACACCTTGAACGCGATCGCCTCGCGCAGCCGCGCCCGCTGCTTCTGCGCCGCCTCGGTGTCGTCCTTGCGGGCGGCGATGTTGGCCCACAGCTGCTCGGGCGTCTGCGGGGAGAGCCCGTCGAGCGCCTCGAAGATGGGGGCGGTCTCGCCGATGGACTTGTTGGCGCGGGTGACGATCTGCCTGCCGACCGGGGCACGCTCGGCGGTGTAGGAGTCCAGCAGCTTCGGGGACGCGGTGCCGTCGAGGACGAGCTTGAGCTTCCAGGCCAGGTTGTGGGCGTCCTGGATGGAGGTGTTGGAGCCGAGACCGTTGGACGGCGGGTGGCGGTGCGTGGCGTCACCGGCGCAGAAGACACGGCCGTCGGAGTAGGTCTCCGCGTACATCTCGTTGACGGTCCACGCCGAGGAGGACTTGATGGTCACCGGGATCTCGTCGTCGCCGACCAGCTGGCGGACGACGGACTCGGCGTACTCGGTGGTCAGGTCGGGGGCGCCCGCGGAGACGTCGTACCCCCAGACGATCAGCCACTCGTTCCAGGGCCGCACGCACCGGACCAGGCCGGCACCGATGCCGCCGACGGTCGCGCCCGGGGCGAGCACCCAGTACAGGGTGGACGGCCGATGGGCGGTGTACTTCGTCAGATCCGCGTCGAACACGATGTTGATGCTGCCGGCCACGCCCATCTGGCCGCCCATCGGCAGCCCCGCGTCCTCGGCGACCTGCGAGCGGCCGCCGTCGGCGCCGATGAGGTACTTGGCGCGGATGGTGTACGTGTCGCCGCGCAGCCGGTCCTCGACGGTGACCGTGACGCCCTCGTCGTCCTGGACGAAGGACTTGTAGACCGTGCTGAAGCGCAGGTTCGTGCCGCGCGCGACCGCCGCGTCGACGAGCACGGGCTCCATGAGGTGCTGGGGCATGTCGCACATGCGGGTGGGGCTGGCGAGTTCGTGCGCTGCCTGTACGAGGGGTTCGTTGCCCCAGGACCGGACGCGTCCCAGTTCCTCGCCGGCGAGGCTGGTGCAGAAGGTCGTGTCGCCCATCAGGTGCTGCGGTGTGGCCTTCGCGACGACCTCGTCCTCGACGCCGAGGTCGCGCAGCACCTCCATGGTGCGCTGGTTGGTGATGTGCGCCCGGGGCGTGTCGGCGAGGCTCGCGTAGCGGGTGACCACGATGTTCGGTACGCCGTAGGTGCTCAGGGCGAGCGCGGCGGCGGCGCCCGCGGGGCCACTGCCGACGATCAGTACGTCGGTCACGACATCGGGCTCGACGGTGTGCACGGGAACGCTCCAGGGAATGAGAACAGGCACCGACCGTCCAAGATCATGGAGGGGGGTACGGGAGCGTGGGTGTCTCAATACGAGACAGTGGCTGCGAGACGGTGGCACAGTGCACGTCTTCCCTGATTACGGACCGGCGGGTGCGTTGGTTCAAGCCCCGGGCACATCGCGTGGGGCGGGGCTGGTGGTTGCCGGTTCAACCTCGCCCGGTACGGTGAGTGCCGTCGTGACCACCACAGAGCAAACCGCCACAGAACAACGCACCGCACGGCCCCCCTCCGCCCGCCCCGCGTTCGCCTCGCTGCGCAGGGCCCGCGAGCTGTTCCTGCTGGGGCGTCAACTGCCGGACGACGTACCGGACGACGTCGTCGCGGCATGGAAGCGCGCCCGGTTCTTCGGCGTACGGCACGACGCTCCGGACTCGCCGGGCGCTGCGGAGCCCTCGGTACGACCGGTCGACTCCGCCCTGTTGGCCGCGGGCCGTCCCGTGCTCGAACGGATCGCTCCGGCTCTCGGCAGCGAGCGGACGGCGCTGGTCCTCACCGACGAGCGGCTGCGGGTGCTGTGGGCGGCCGGGTACGCGCCGGACGCCGTCCCCTACCGCCGCGACCTCTCCGAGCGGTTGGTCGGCCACAACAGCGCGGCCCTCGCGCTGCACACCCGCCGCCGCGCCGAGGTGCACGGCCCCGAGCACTTCCTCGACCTGTGGCAGGACGTTTCCGCGGTCAGCGTGCCGGTGCCGGCGCCGGAGACCGGGCAGACGCTGGGCACGGTGACGGTGGTCTCGGGGCTCTGCCCCGAGTACCGTCCGCATCCAGGGGCCTCGCTCGCCGAGGCCGCGGCGAGCGCCGTCGAGGCGGAACTCCTCGCGCGGTCCCATGCGGCGGAACGGGTGCTGCTGGACGCCTACCTACGGGCTCTGCGGGACCAGGGCCGAGCGGTCGTCGCCGTCGACGGACGCAACCGGCTGGTCAGCGAGCCCGCGGGGCGGTTGCTGTCGCCGGAGGGTCTGGCGGCACTGGAGCGGAGCGCGGCCGCACTCCCGCGGGACACGACGCCTTCGGCCTCGTACCGCGTCCGGCTCCCGGACGGCGCGGGGTGTACGGCGACGGTCACACCCGTCACGCACCTCGGCTCGGTCATCGGAGTGGTCGCCGCGCTGGAGCCGCTGGGACCGGCGGCCGTGGCGGTGGCGGTGGCGGGCAAGGACGCGCTGACTCTTGCCGGACGATCGCTGCCCTGGCGGCACGCGGTGGGCCGCGCGACGGAGTTGGCCCGGTCCGCCGAACCGCTGCTGCTCGTCGGCGAGCGCGGCACGGGGAAGACGTCGCTGGCCCGGGAACTGGTCACGGATCCGCTGACCGTGGACGCCGCGGAAGGTGAGCTCCACGCGGCGACCAGCGCGGTGACGGCCGGCCAAGCACTCCTCATCCGCCACGCCGAACGCCTCACCCAGCCCGACGTGGCAACCCTCAACTCGCTGCTGGAAACGCACCCGGGCGCCCCCCTGCTGCTCACCTACACCCCCGGCACACCGGTGGGCCCCTGCCTCCAACGGCTCCTGGACACCCTGGCCGCCCGCTCCGTCACCCTCCCCGCACTGCGCGAACGCCCCGAGGACATCAGGGAGTTGCTCACCGCCCTGACTCCCAGACCCGCCCCGGGACGGCCCCCGCTCACCTGGACCCTGGACGCGCTGCGCGCACTGGAACAGCACCCGTGGCCCGGCAACATCACCGAACTCGCCCACCTCGTACGCGCGTTGGCCGAACACCGACGCACCACGGGCCCCGTCCGACGCGCCGAACTCCCGGACCCGGTGCGCCAGGGACCCGCGAGCCGGCATCTCAGCCCCATGGAACACGCCGAACGGGCCGCCATCCTGGAGGCCCTCAGCCGCCACGGCGGCAACAAGACCCACACAGCGGCGGCCCTGGGCATCGCCCGCGCCACTCTTTACCGGAAACTGCGGGGCTACCGGGACGCGTGAACGCCCTGGCCGAGTCACGCTCTCGGTGGCATGCTCATGCTTGCGCTTGCGGTCAGGACGACTGGATCGGCACACGGGGAGTGTTCGAATGCGTCGTATGGCACGTACCGCTCGGCTTTCGGTGTCGGTCGGCCTCGCGTTGAGCCTGGCGACCGCGTGCGGAGGAGGGTCCAAGGACCACGACGACGGCGCCGAGAAGGGCAGGGCGACCAGAAGCGCCGGCCCCGCGCCGACGGCCAAACCGTACGACCCGCCCCTCAAGTTCGCCTCCCAGGGCTCGATCATCATCGCGTACGGCGACGAAAGCGGGGGGCCCTGGTCCACCCGGCTCCAGGGGACCACGGTGTACGCGGTCTCGGACACCGAGGTCAAGGCTCACAGCGTGCTCGACGGCAAGCAGCTGTGGAGCGTGACGCCGCAGGGCGAACCGAGCAAGGACACCGACTACGCCATGCCCGAGAGGCTGGGCCGGCCGACTCTCGTGTCGCTCGACGGACGGTCCGCCCTCCTCGCCGCCTTCCCGGTGACCGTGCCCGGCTCCGGCACGACGCCCGACCGTAGCGTCATCGAACTCACCGCCCTGGCCGCCGACTCCGGGAAGCGGCTGTGGACGACCACGCTCGAACGGCCCGAGGAGCAGCAGGAGGGCGATGTGGTCCTCGCCGGCTCCGACGGCACCGTCGCCGCGCTCAAGATCGGCATGGACACCGACGCCGTGACCCTCGGCATCGCGCTGGACACCCGCAAGCCCGTGTGGACGGCCAGGGACTTCGCCGCGGAGTTCCTCGACGACGGCGTGGTCGTCGGGGTCACCGACACCAACAGCGACGACAGCGGCGGCATCAGTGTCCAGGGCCTGAAGCTGGCCGACGGCGCGAAGACCTGGACCTACCCGGCACCGGAGCTGGGCAGCGCGAAGCTGGATCCGGTGGGCGGCGGACTGTTCACCGTGGAGGCTGACCCGCAGAGGGTGCTCGTGGAAAGCAGCGCGGCCCTCGTGGCCACGTCGAGCGGTCGAGTACCGGACGCCGCCTCCGGTCTCGTGCAGAAGAGCGACCTCCCCCTCCTCGACTGCTGGTTCGACGATCGCGCCGCGGTCGTCTGCGAGGCGGGGCCGAAGGCAGCCGAGACGCGGGTCGTCGCGCTCGACGCCAAGACCTTCGACGAGCTGTGGGCGATCGAGGACGACGACACCTCCCGGCTGCAGCCCAGCATCTCGACGGCCTGGCACGGAGCCGTCTACGGCAAGACCACGAACGGACCCGTCGTCCTCGACGCCCGCACCGGCAAGGACAGATCCACAGACCCCGGCGCCACGCCCTACCAGGTCAATGCCCACGCGGGCGTGGTGAAGGCCAGGTCCGGCATCGAGATCCGGCGCGCGACCGGCTGGGCCGGGGCGATTTCCCGAAGAGTTACTCAATTCCCAGGCTGATCTGGTTGAAGACGTAATAGGCAATAGCGAGGAACCAAAGGAAGGACAAGATTCCCGCGGTGAGGAACCTGATCCTCTTGGTCAGTTCTCGACTCAGCGCGGAAGCATCTCGCACGAGAAGAAGGGATGTTGCAAAAGTCGAGGGCGTCAGCAGTAGCGCCACATGCGGTGCGTTCAATTTTCGCACAAAGATTCGCCAGCCCGCGACAATGGCAAACGTAGTAAAGAGGACAATGCCGAGTACGACCCAGTTGATGACCCTGATAGAGGCTGTCGGGTGAAGGATGAAGCCAACATTCACCACTCGATCCCGCTGCTGCTCGGCAGAGTAGATGAAGATCAGCTCCTTTTGATCAATTTCCTCCAAATGTACCGTCACGTCGTTACCGTGATCATTCAGAACCGTCACAAAGTGGCCTCCGTTGCGGCTCATTTCCACATTTGGATCAGCGATCCTGATGCTGACTTCATTCGCCTTGGCGTCTTTGAACGTGACCACGGGGCCGAGATTCTCATCTCTCATGAGCAGAGCCGATTTTGCTTGCCTCCAAAGACCCGCCGCATTTGTGTCTTGAGAAAGCTTGATGTCATCCGTTGTGCGCATCTCCGAGATCGTCGCAATGAACGGTTCCCGCAAGTCCAACTTACAATCCGCCAGCGCAACCCAGAACCGGCCAAGAAACTTGTACAGCCCCATGGTCTTCCGAGCGGCTGCTCGCACCTTCTCATTTTCAACGCTCTGGCAGTGGCGAAGCTCCTTGAGAAGGGTCATCACGGCATTCAGCATGGCTGGAACGTCAGCATCGGGGCTATTGATCCGAAATGGTTCCGCTTCACCGTCCCAACTGATCTTGTTGATCCATTGCAGTGTCAGCAGCGGGTTCAGTGCCGCATTGTCCACCACCGAACAGTCAAAAAACTGCTCCCCCCATTCCTCGTTGAGCTTCCCCGTCCAGTGTTCTTGGACAGATTTTTCCTCAACGTAATCCCTCAGGTCACCGTCCTGCACTTGGTACGGCACGCCCGTCTGGAATTTACACATTCCAGCAAGAAAAGCCAACAGCTTCTCATTCTGGATGACCTCCTGAAGTCGCTCGTAACTGCCGATGTCGCCAAGGCCCGCCGACTTCAGTTCTTCGATGAGCTTTTTTACCCGTCTTGCCAGGTAGCGGGCCGAAGCGTCATCACTGATTCTGCGAGGGATTCGAAATACAGGCTTTTCAGCCACCTCGATGTGCAGGTCCAGAAGAGGCTTCTTGGGGAAGGCCGCCAACGGAAGCCTTACCCAGGCATCACCGCCACCCGGGCCCGACAGGTAGGCCGGATGAATATTGAGCACGTCATCCGCAGGATCGAAATTATTGGTCAGCGGATTCGCATGGAGGATACGCGTGCGCTCGATCCAAAGAGTGCTGGCATAATTGATTCGCTCCACTGAACGCACTCGCCATTTATACATGTCATCCATGAGCGCGAAGAGCGTGTCATTGTTTCGGAGATCCATTACAGCAGTCAACTTCTCGCCCCGATCCGCCGACGCCTGATTCCTTTGCAGTCGCCTTGCACATTTTCGTCCACCGCAAACGCTTCAGCGCAAAAGGTCACTCATTCGGATCTCATTTTGGGGTGCCGCCCGAAACGACCGAGGGCCCCGTTCCACCGAAGTGGAACAAGGCCCTGACCTGGGAAGATGACCCAGGCGCTCTGTCGGGACGACAGGATTTGAACCTGCGACCCCTTGACCCCCAGTCAAGTGCGCTACCAAGCTGCGCCACGTCCCGTTGCGCGTTCTCGCGGTGACCCGCGTGATCGCGCGGACAGCACTTTACCCCACGCCGGGCGCCCCTCCGAAGGGGGCAGGGGGCGCGGGACAATCGACGTATGAGCGACACAGGGCGTACAGGCGGCACCTCCCCGGCTCGGGGGGCCGGCGCGCGGGATCGGGACAGTGAGGGGCGGGCGCGCAACGCACGGCCGCGGGACGGGCTCGGGCGGCCGCTGCCTTACGGGGAAGAGGGCGTGGAGCGGCAGCCCGAGGGGGTCGTACGGACCCCCGACGAGAGCGTCACCGAGGCGCAGGTCCTGCTGGACGCGGGGAAGCCGTTCCACGCGCACGAGGTCTTCGAGGACGCCTGGAAGTCGGGGCCCGAGGAGGAGCGGGCGCTGTGGCGGGGGCTCGCCCAGCTCGCGGTGGGGCTCACCCACGCGGCCCGCGGGAACGTCGCGGGCGGGGCGCGGTTGCTGCGGCGCGGCGCCGGGGCCGTGGAGGAGTGGGCGTCGGCGGGCGCGCGGTGGCAGCCGTACGGGATGGGGCTGGCGGAGCTCGTGGTGTGGGCGCGGGAGCTGGCCGAGGCCGTGGAGGGCGGCGGCCGGCCGGTGGACGCACGGGAGCGGGCACCGCGGCTGCGGAAGCCGTGACGCGGGTGCACGAGGACGGGGCGGGGTCCGGACGCGGTGCACGCGCTGTCAGTGGCGTACGGCAGACTCGTGGCGTGCGAAAGATTCATGTCATCGGGATCGGGGCGGGCGACCCCGAGCAGCTGACCCTGCAGGCGGTCCGGGCGCTGCGCGGCACGGACGTGTTCTTCGTCCTGGACAAGGGCGAGGTGAAGAGCGACCTCACCCAGCTCCGCCGGGACATGCTCGACGCGCACATACCGCAGGGGACGTACCGCCTGGTGCAGGCGCGCGACCCGGAGCGGGACCGGAAGGCGGGCGGCGCCGCGTACTCCCCCGCCGTCGGGGACTGGCGCAGCGCCCGCGCGGACATCTACGAGCGGCTGATCGCCGAGGAGTTGGGCGAGGACGAGAGCGGCGCGTTCCTGGTGTGGGGCGATCCCGCGCTGTACGACAGCACGCTCGGGATCCTTCAGGAGGTGCTGGAGCGCGGCGCGGTGGCTTTCGAGTACGACGTCGTGCCCGGGATCAGCAGTGTCTCGGCGCTCGTCGCCCGGCACCGCACGGGGCTGAACCGGGTGGCCCGCCCGGTGCAGATCACCACGGGGCGGCGGCTGGCCGAGGGGTTCCCGGCGGGGGTGGACGACGTGGTCGTGATGCTGGACGCGCACCAGACCTTCCGGCAGTACGCCGACCAGGACATCGACATCTACTGGGGCGCCTACATAGGCACCCCGGACGAGATCCTCGCCTCTGGCCCGATCGCCGAGGCCGCGCCCCGCATCGAGCAGTTGCGTGCCGAGGCGCGCGAGCGCAAGGGCTGGATCATGGACACGTACCTGCTGCGACGGAACCCCAAGGACTCCTAGGCCGTACGGCACCCGTCGCCGCCGGAACATCGTCTCCCGGCGCTGCCGGAACATCGTCTTCGTGACGATCACGCGGGACGAGGTGCCGCGCGCCGTCCACCGGACCCGCGCCCCCTCATCGCGGGCCGAGCCCCAGCCGGGCCAGTGCCTCGGGGACGTCGGGGACGACGGGTACGCCCTCCGGGAGCGGTGGCCGGCGTACGACCACGACCGGCAGGCCCAGGTGCCGTGAAGCCGTGAGTTTCGCCGCCGTCGCTTCTCCTCCGCTGTCCTTCGTCACCACGACGTCCACGCGGTGCTCCCGCAGCAGCGCCGTCTCGTCGGCCACGGTGAACGGGCCGCGTGCCAGCAGCACGTCCAGGTGCGGGGGCATGGGTGGTTCGGGCGGTTCCACGGAGCGGGCGACGAAGTGGAGGTCGGTGAGACGGGCGAAGGCGGCCAGGCCCAGGCGTCCCGTGGTGAGGAAGACCCGGCGGCCGATCTCCGGCAGCAGCTCCGCGGCGGCGGCGAGGGAGTCGACCGGGTGCCAGCGGTCGCCGGGGCCCGGCTGCCATCCCGGTCGGCGCAGCACCAGCAGCGGCAGCCCGGTCGCCGTCGCGGCCCGGGCCGCGTTGGCCGTGATGCCCGCGGCGAAGGGATGCGTGGCGTCGACGACCGCGTCCACACCCCGTTCGCGCAGCCACCCGGCCAGCCCCTCCGCCCCGCCGAACCCGCCGACGCGTACGTCCCCTTCCAACGCCCCCGGCCGTGACACCCGCCCGGCCAGCGACGTCGTCACCCGTACGCCGGGGCGCGCAGCCAGTTCGGCGGCAAGTCGGCGGGCCTCGGTGGTGCCGCCGAGAACGAGGACGTGCGGGGACATGGCGTCGAGCGTACGAGGCGCCGCACCGGCGGAGAAGGCCGGGGCCAGGCCGTTCCCGGCTGCCGATTGCGGGTTTCCGCGCAGGACGACCCTTGCGCCCGCCCTGCCGCGCACCATAAGTTACCGACAAGTAGACCTGCTGGGCCAAGCCTTCGGACGTGGAGCACACATGCCCAACCTCGACCGCCGGGACAATGTCTTCGTACTCGACCTCGGAGACAGCGAGAACCGCTTCCACCCCGACTGGATCGCCTCCGTCGACGCCGCTCTCGACGAGGTGGAGAAGGCGGAGGGGCCGCGCGCCCTGGTCACCGCAGCGACGGGCAAGTTCTACTCCAACGGCCTCGACCTGGACTGGCTGCTCGCCCATGGCGACCAGTACCGGAGCTACGTCATCTCCGTCCACGAGCTCTTCGCCCGGCTGCTGACGCTCCCAGTGGTCACCGTGGCCGCGCTGCAGGGGCACACCTTCGCGGCGGGCGCGATGTTCTCCCTCTCGCACGACTTCCGCGTGATGCGGGCCGACCGCGGCTTCTGGTGCCTGCCCGAGGCCGACATCAACATCCCGTTCACACCGGGCATGTCCGCGCTCATCCAGGGGCGCCTCGCCCCGCGGACCGCGCACGAGGCCATGGTCACCGCCCGCCGCTTCGGCGGCCACGACGCGCTCGCCGCCGGGATCGTGGACCACGCGGTGGACGAGGACGCCGTACGGTCGACCGCCGTCGAGCTCGCCGCGGCACAGGCGGGAAAGGCGGGCGACACCCTCGCCACGATCAAGCGCCGCATGTACGCCCCGGCGCTGGCCGCGCTGCGGGAGAAGAGCAATCCGCTCGGGGACTGAAGCCTCCACAGCACACACGGGATCGGCGGCGCCGGACACCCTGCGGGGCGTCCGGCGCCGCGTTATCGTCCCGGCATGGACGCAGTGCGTGCCGTACTGATCGACATCGACGGGGTGCTGACGCTCTCGTGGCAGCCGCTGCCGGGCGCGGTCGACGCGCTGCGCGAGATCCGGGACGCCGGGCTCGCCGTCGCGCTGGTCACCAACACCACATCCCGGACGCGCGCGTCGATCGCCGGCACGCTGGAGGGCGCGGGCTTCCCGGTGACCGCCGAGGACATCCTCACCGCGCCGACCGTGACCGCGGCGCACCTCGCCGACCGGTCCCCCGGAGCGCGCTGCGCGCTGCTGAACAGCGGCGGTGACATCGGGGAGGACCTGGCCGGGGTGACCCTGGTCGACGACGGCGAGGGCGACGGTGACGCCGACGTGGACGTCGTCATCGTCGGCGGCGCCGGTCCCGAGTTCGGCTACGAGGCGCTGAACCGGGTTTTCGGGCACCTCCAGCGGGGTGCGCGCCTTGTGGCCATGCACCGGAACCTGTACTGGCGCACCGACGCGGGACTCCAGCTCGACTCGGGTGCGTTCCTGGCGGGCCTCGAGGCGGCCGCGCGGGTCGAGGCGGAGGTGACCGGGAAGCCGTCGCCGGCGTTCTTCGCCGCGGCGCTGGGGCATCTCGGGGTCGGCGCGGACGAGGCGCTGATGGTGGGCGACGACATCGAGTCCGACGTACTGGCGGCGCAGCGGGCCGGGATCACGGGAGTGCTGGTGAAGACGGGCAAGTACCTGCCTCAGACCCACCGGGCGGCGAGTGGCACGCCTGATCACGTGGTCGACTCGTTCGCGGGACTGCCAAAGATGCTGGGACTAGCGAAGTAGCAGCTGTGCGCCGCCGACGACCGTCGCCGCGATCACCAGCTGCTCGAAGAGGCGCTGGTTGATCCGGTTCAGGGCCCACTTGCCCAGCAGCGCCCCGGGGACGACGAACGCGACGAGCGCGGCGTCCAGGAGCAGCGAGGGGCCGTCGATCAGGCCGAGCCCGACGCTGAAGGGCACCTTGGAGATGTTCACGATCAGGAAGAAGAACGCCGACGTGCCGAGGAAGCCCAGCTTCCGGAAGCCGGCCGACAGCAGGTACATCGACATCACCGGGCCGCCCGCGTTGGCGACCATCGTGGTGAATCCGCCGAGCACGCCGTAGGAGCGGGCCTTGACGCGGCCCGTTCGGGTGGTGACCGAGTCCGGCTCGTCCTCGGCGTCGGCCGTCCTGCGCCGCCACAGGGTGACCGCCGCCATCAGCAGCAGGATCGCACCGATCGACGTCCGTACGATCTCGTCGTCGGCCCACATCAGGAACACCGCCCCGACGACCACTCCGGCCGCGACCGCCGGGAACAGGCGCCACAGCGTGGGCCAGTGGGCGTGCCGACGGTAGGTGAGGACGGCCAGGACGTCGCCGGCGATCAGGATCGGCAGCAGGACGCCCGTGGAGGCGCGGGCCGGCAGGATCGCCGCGAAGATCGCCAGGCTGACCGTGTTGGCTCCGCTCACGGCGGTCTTGGAGAAGCCGACGAGCAGGGCGGCCAGAGCGAGGGCGGCGAATTCCCAGGTGGTGAGGTGCGTGATCGTGTCCATGCGGATACCGATGCTAAGGGCACCTAACCGATGCCGTAACCACCGTCTCGCCTGGTGGCACCGTGGCTGGTGTGGGCCTTGCTGGGGGCTGCCGCCGCCCCCAGACCCCCGCTTCGGCCCGAACGGCCTCGTCCTCGAACGACGGACGGGCTGAATGACCTCAACCGGCGCTCAGAAGTGCCTCAGTGCCTCTCCACCAGCATCGCGCTCCCCTGCCCCACCCCCACGCACATCGTCGCCAGCCCCCGCTCCGCTCCCGTCCGCCGCATCCGGTGGAGCAGTGTCGTCAGGATGCGTGCTCCCGAGCAACCCAGCGGATGGCCCAGGGCGATCGCGCCGCCGCTGGGGTTGACGAGGTCGGGGTCGATGCCGAGCTGGTCGACGCAGGCGAGGGCCTGGGCGGCGAAGGCCTCGTTGAACTCGGCTTCCTGGATGTCGCCGACGCTCCAGTGGGCGCGGGCCAGCGCCTTGCGGGTGGCGGGGACCGGCCCGATGCCCATGACGTCGGGGTGGACGCCGGCCGAGGCGCCGGCGACGTAGCGGCCGAGGGACTCGAGGCCCAGGTCGTTCAGGGCCTCCTCGCTGACGAGGAGCAGTCCGGCGGCACCGTCGTTCATGGGCGAGGCGTTGCCCGCGGTGACGGTGCCGCCCTCGCGGAAGACGGGCTTCAGACGGGCCAGCTTCTCGTACGAGGTGTCCTCGCGCACGCACTCGTCGGCGTCGACGACCACACCGTCCGGGCGCTCCACGGGCAGGAGTTCGTCGTCGAAGTGGCCGTTCTTGCGGGCGAGGGCGGCGCGCCGGTGGCTGCGCAGGGCGAACTCGTCCTGACGCTCGCGGGGGATGCCGTGGCGTGCGGCGACCTCCTCCGCCGTCTCGCCCATGGACAACAGGCCGTGGAGTTCCTTCATCGCCGGGTTGACCAGACGCCAGCCGAGCCGGGTGTCGACGGTCTCGAGACGGTGCGGGAGGGCCTCGTCGGGGCGGGCCAGCACGAAGGGGGCGCGGCTCATCGACTCGGAGCCACCCGCGATCACGATGTCGGCCTCGCCCGCGGCGATCGTGCGGGCGGCGGTGGTGACGGCCTCGAGGCCGGAGGCGCACAGCCGGTTGACCGTGGCGCCGGGCACGGACTCGGGGAGGCCGGCGAGCAGCGCGGCCATGCGGGCGACGTTGCGGTTGTCCTCGCCGGCCTGGTTGGCGGCGCCCCAGTAGACGTCGTCGACGCGGGTCGGGTCGAGCGCGGGCACGTCGGCGACCAGGCCGCGGATCACGGCGGCGGCGAGGTCGTCGGGCCGCACACCGGAGAGGGCGCCGCGGAGCTTGCCGATGGGGGTGCGGCGGGCGGCCGCGAAATGGACGGGGCGCACGACAGGACTCCTGATCACCATGGGACGAGCACCTTAATTAGCGCTGCTAGTTTTGGACTATAGACCGCCGTCCGCACCCTGGGAAGATCCGGCAGGCCTGGGACCCGCCGGACGGGGAAGAGGTGTTCACGGAGGTCACAGGCCTCCCGGGCCAGGTGCCGACAGGCTGGAACACGCCGTGTTTGCACCGGTTCGCCCGGGGCACCCGCGCCTCCATGGAGTGGTTGCGCAGTGCCGCCTGCGTGGGCGAGGACCCCGAGCTGTTCTTCCCCGTGGGCTCGACAGGACCGGCTGTGCGGGACATCGCGGCCGCCAAGCGCGTCTGTGCCCGCTGCCCGGTGATCACCGAATGTCTCGCGTTCGCCCTGAGCAGCGGACAGGCTTCGGGCGTGTGGGGCGGGACCTGCGAGGAGGAGCGCGCGGAACTGCTCCGTACCGCCAGACACCGAAGGACAAGGAGAAGCACGGTATGACCGTCGTCAAGAGCCCGCTTCCCGAAGAGGCCCGTCAGGTCACCGGGGATGCGTTGCAGAGCACTCTCGTGGATCTCCTCGGGCTCTCCTTGATCGGGAAGCAGGCGCACTGGAACATCGTGGGTCCGCGGTTCCGCTCGATCCACCTGCAGCTCGACGAGGTGGTGTCGTCGGCCCGGTCGTACGCCGACACGGTCGCCGAACGCGCCTCCGCGCTCGGTCTGCCGCCGGACGGACGCCCCGAGACGATCGCCTCGGCGTTCACCCTGCCGAGCCCGAAGGACGGGTGGCTGCGCGACTCGGACGTCGTCCGGCTGATCGCCGAGACGCTGAACGCCGCCATCGGACGGCTGCGCGAGCGGATCGACGCGACCGAGAAGGCCGATCCGGTCACCCAGGACCTGCTCATCAGCATCACAGCCGACCTGGAGAAGCAGCGGTGGATGTTCGAGGCCGAGAACGCGTCGCCGGACAGCTGACCGCGCAGGGCCGAGAGAACACCCACACAGAGGAGGGGCACCCATGACCGACGCCCTCGAACTCGACGCGCTGTGGGAGGACTTCCACCGCGTGGTGAACATGACCTCGCAGGAGCTCGCGGCCTGGCTGCGGGTCCGCGACGCCGACGAGAACGCGGAGCCGCTGCCCGAGGCGGCGGGCTCGCCCACCGGGCAGCACGTCCTCGCGATCCTCCAGAAACGGCGCACCGACCTCACCGACGACGACATCCGGGTGATGTACCGGGTCGTCGACACGGTCACCGCGCAGACGGACCTGGAGAACGAGCCCGCGCCGGAGGAGCCTGGGGAGACCCGGCGCCGCCACCGGCTGATGACCGTCGGGCACGATCCGCTCAAGCCATGAGCGACCAGGGGCGCGTCGTACGGGAACTCGTCGGCGCGCACGGGCGGACGTACGCGGAGGAGGCGGGCATCCGGCTGCGGGACACCCCGCAGCCGCTGTACCGGCTGCTGGTGCTGGCCCTCCTGCTCAGCGCCCGCATCCGCGCCTCCGTCGCGGTCGCCGCCGCGCGGGCCCTGCACGAGGCGGGCCTGCGCGACCCCCACCGTATGGCCGAGGCCGATCGGCAGCGGCGGGTCGACGCGCTGGGCCGGGGCGGCTACCGGCGCTACGACGAGCGGACCGCGACCCAACTGGGCGACGGAGCCGAGCTGTTGACCGAGCGGTGGGGCGGCGATCTGCGGCGGCTGCGCGCGGAGGCGGACGGCGACGTCGCCGCGTTGCGCCGGCTCCTCCAGGAGGTCCCCGGCATGGGTCCGGCCGGCGCCGACATCTTCCTGCGCGAGGTCCAGCGGGTGTGGCCGGAGGTCGCGCCCCGCCTGGACCCCAAGGCGCTGTCGGGTGCGGAGCGGCTCGGGCTCCCGAAGGACCCCGGGCGCCTGGTGAAGCTCGCGGGAGACACCGAACCGGCCGTCCTCGCGGCCGCGTTGGTGCGTGCGGCCCTCGACAAGGAGGTGGCCGAAGACAGTCTCCGCCGGGCCGCGTGATCATGTAAGACTGCTCGGACGCATCGCACGCCCGTACGACCCGAACGGCGTGCCGGCCACCGAGCAGAGGAGCAGCGCGTGACGGGGACCGAGTCGGCCGGGCGACGGATCGACACGAGCCGGCCGCATCCGGCCCGGGTGTACGACTGGTTCCTCGGCGGCAAGGACAACTACCCGGTCGACGAGGAGCTCGGGCGGCAGATGGAGACGGGCGCTCCCCGGGCCGCCCGCGCCAACCGCTGGTTCATGCACCGCACCACGCGACTGCTCGCGCGGGAGGCGGGAATCCGCCAGTTCCTCGACATCGGCTCGGGCATCCCGACCGAGCCCAACCTCCACCAGATCGCCCAGTCCGCCGCGCCGGACGCCCGGGTCGTCTACGTCGACAACGACCCGATCGTCCTCGCCCACGCGGCCGCGCTGCTGCACGGCACGCCGGAAGGCGCCACGGAGTACGTCCAGGCCGACGCGCGCGATCCCCGCACGATCCTCCAACAGGCGGCTCACGTCCTCGACTTCGACCGGCCCGTCGCCCTGTCGCTCATCGCGCTGCTGCACTTCATCGCCGACGAGGACGGCGCGTACGACCTGGTGGAGACGCTGGTCGACGCGCTGGCGCCGGGCAGTTGCCTGGTGCTGTCCGCGATGACCGCCGACTTCGAGCCGGAGAACGTACGGCGGGGCATCGCCGCGTACGCGGCCGGAGGCGTGACCCTGGTGGCCCGCTCTTATGCCGAAGTGGGCCGTTTCTTCAAGGGACTTGACCTGGCTGAGCCCGGGATCGTGTCGGTGCCGGACTGGCGGCCCGAGCTCGCGGAGGGCGAGTCGGGCCTCGGGCCGGGCCCCGTGTCGCTGTACGGGGCGGTCGGCCGCAAGTCCTGAGGGTCTGCGGTTCTGCTCAGGTGAGGCGGCTCAACGCCGCCGACACCAGCGTCCGTACGCCCGGGACCAGCACCGACAGGTCGGGGGCGAACAGCGGGCTGTGGTTGCCGGGCACGTTGTCGAGCTTCTCGGTCAGTTCCTCGCCCGGCGCCGCCTCCCACACGTCGGCCGGGGTCGAGGTCACGAACCAGTAGTCGTACGGCACGCCTTCGGGCGCGAGGAACGAGAAGTCCTCGCTGCCCATCGCCGGGCCGAAGTCGAACACCGTGTGCGCGCCGAGGAGTTCGCGGTGCACGGCGGCGATCTCCTGGTCGAGGGCGGCGTCGTTGACGGTGTTCGGGTAGCCGGGCAGCACGGTGACCTCCGGCGGCACCGGGCAGCCGGCGGCCCGGCACTCGCCCTCGACGACGCGCCGGACCGCGGCGAGGACGTGCTCGCGCACCTGGGGCGACTGGGTGCGCAGGTTCAGCGAGAGCCGGGCCTCGGCGGGGATTACGTTGGGTTTGGTCCCGGCGTGGAACTGCCCCACCGTCAGCACCGCCGACTCCTTGGCCGCGACCTCGCGCGAGATCACGGACTGGAGCCGGGTGACGACGTACGCGGCCGTCACCACCGGGTCGACCGTCGACTCGGGGCGTGAGCCGTGGCCACCGACGCCGTGCACGACGACGTCGATCTCGTCGGACGCCGACAGGATCAGGCCGGGGGTGTGCGGGCAGAGGCCGACGGGTCCGGGCACGACGTGCTGACCGAACAGCACGTCCGGGCGGGGGAAGCGCTCGTGGACACCGTCCGCGACCATCACCCCCGCTCCGCCGCCGTCCTCCTCCGCGGGCTGCCCGACCACGACCAGCGTGCCCGACCATGTCTCGCGGGCGGCGGCGAGCGTTTCGGCTGCGCCCACCAGCCAGGTGACGTGCAGGTCGTGACCGCAGGCGTGCATGACGCCGTCGACGGTGGAGGCGTGGTCGAGGCCGGTGGCCTCCCGCACCGGCAGCGCGTCCATGTCCCCGCGCAGCCACACCACCGGCCCGTCCCCGTTCGCCAGCACCCCGACGACCCCGGTACGGCCGACGCCCTCCGTCACCTCGTACCCCGCCGCGCGCAGCCGTCCGGCGAGCCTGGCCGCGGTGCGGTGCTCCTGGAAGGCGAGCTCGGGGTGACGGTGCAGGTCGCGGTAGAAGTCCTCCAGGTCGCCGGCCCCGGCCCGCAGCCCGGAGGTCAGATCCTGGGTGAGTCGGGCGACGTCGACCGGTTCGCTCATGCTGCTTCCCTCTCCTCGATACGGCCGCACAGTACGCGGCTCCGGCCCGCGCCCGCCGGGAACACGGCCGGGGTCGCGATGCTCCGGGCCCTCCTCAGCCCTTCCCCGGAAACACCGCCCGCACCTCCCACCCCTGCCCGCGCCGTGGCCCCGCGTGCAGTTCGCCGCCCAGGGCGGTCACGCGTTCCTTCAGGCCGACGAGGCCGAAGCCGCCGCCGTGGGCGGCGTCGGGGAGTTGGATGCCGCCGCGGCCGTCGTCGGTCACCGCCACCTCGAGCCGGTCCCCGTTCCGCCGCAGCCGGACGGTGACCTCGGCGGCGTCGGCCGCGTGCCGTCGTACGTTCGTCAGCGCCTCTTGGACGACCCGGAAGGCCGCGGCCTGCACCTCGTGCGGGAGGTCGTCGGAGACGGCCGGATCGCGGCGCAGGGTGACGCGCTGGCCGGGGGTCGCGAAGCCCTCGGTCAGTTCGGCGATGGCCGCCAGGTCGCCGACCGGGCGGCGGTCGGCGGCGTCCGGTCCGGTGTCCCGCAGCACCCCGACCGTGCGGCGCATGGAGGCCAGTGCCTCCGTGGCGGCCCGTTCGATGCCGGCCAGGACCGGGTCCAGCTCCTGCGGCTGCTGGGGCCGTGTGGTCGCCATCATGCGCGCCACCTGCGTCTGCACGAGGATGCCGGTGACGTGGTGGGCGACGAAGTCGTGCAGGTCGGCGGCGATGGCGAGGCGTTCCGCCCGGCGCGTCTGGCTGACCGCGACCACCCGGCGGTAGTCCAGCGAGCGCAGGTACCCGGCGAGCCCGCCGACCAGGCCGATCAGCGCGAGGCCCGCCACCACCAGGCCCTGTGTCTCGTCCTCCTGGACCGACTGGAAGTACCGCACCGAGAGGGCGAGGAGGGCCGTGCCGTCCAGGAGCCCGCACACCAGGGCCCACGGCTGCGGGCAGTGCCGTACGGCGACGAACAGCAGGCACAGCAGGATCACCACCTCGCCCGGCCCGAACAGCGCCGGCCGGTGGGTCAGGAGCGCCACCGCCGTAAAGGCCCCCGACAGCAGTGCGGGCACGGCGGTGCGCAGCTGCGGGGTGAGCCACCGCGGCCGCCGCGGCACCGGCCAGAGCACGGCGGCGAGGCCGGCCAGGATCACCAGGGTCGGAGGCCACAGCGCCTGGGAGTTGGCCCCCGCGATGACCACGTCGTAGACCGAGGCGCCGAGCAGGGCGCCCACGGCGACCCCGCGGGCGCAGCCCCGGCCGGTAACGGATTTCATGCCGGTCACCGTATGCGAGGCGGGAGGCGACCGGATCGGCCGAACGGTCGAGGAGCCGGGCGGCAGGACCGGCGAACCCGGCCGTATGGCCGAGGCGTGCGTGGGCCTGTGCCTGCCAGGGTGGAGCCACTTCCTCCCCTTCGCCTTCAGGAGTACGTGATGCAGCCCAGCAGATTCGTCGTGGGGGTGGTCGGGGGCGCCGCCGCGGTGGTCGCCCTCGGCGCCCTCACCACCCATCTGGTCGCCGGCACCGAGTCGACCACCGAACTGGACAAGCAGAGCACGGTGAGCGTGGGCGGCCACCCGGCGCTGGCCCCCCACATCCTCGCGGGCCGCACCCAGAGCAAGTACCACCCGCTGCCCTGGGTCGGCCCGAAGGTCCACGACGTGACCTGCCCGACCGGGCTGAAGGCGGTGGCCGGAGCCACCGTCACCTGCACCGGCAGGAAGAGCGACGGTGCGACCATCCCCATCCAGGTGACCACGGTCCAGGCCACGGACTCGTCCATCACCTGGAAGTTCGACCGCTGAGCAAGGAGCCACGGCCCATCATGAGCACCGTCCTGGCCGGCCACGGCCTCGTCAAGAAGTACGGCTCCACCACCGCGCTGGCCGGGGCGGACGTCGAGGTCGGCGAACGCGACTCCCTCGCCATCATGGGCCCGTCGGGGTCCGGCAAGTCCACCCTGCTGCACATCCTCGCCGGGATCGTCCGGCCCGACGGCGGGCAGGTCCTGCTGCGCGGCGAGCGCATGGACGACCTCGGCGAGAACCGGCTCAGCGCGCTGCGCCGGGCCCGGTTCGGGTTCGTCTTCCAGTTCGGGCAGCTGCTGCCCGAACTGCCCGCCGAGGAGAACGTCGCCCTGCCATTGATGCTGGAGGGCTCTGCGCGCGCGAAGGCCGTCGAGCGGGCCCGCCGCTGGTTCGCGCCGCTGGGCCTCGACGGTCTGGAGCGGCGCCGCCCCGGCCAGCTCTCCGGTGGTCAGGCCCAGCGGGTGGCGATCGCCCGGGCCCTGGTCGTCGAACCGGACGTGGTCTTCGCCGACGAGCCCACCGGCGCGCTGGACCAGGCCACCAGCGAGGAGGTCGTCCGGCTGCTGACCTCCGTCACCCGCGCGCAGGGCGCCGCGCTCGTGATGGTCACCCACGACGCCGACGTCGCCGCCCACTGCGGCCGGATCCTCCAGGTCCGCGACGGCCGGATCAGCGGCCACAGCCAGTACACGGTCGCCTGACACACCATCGCCCACCCCCACACGGTCATCTGACCCGGCCCCGCTCACCCCCGCACGGTCGTCTGACCCGGCCCCCCGGCCAAGACAGCTCCGGAGATCCCCATGCGTTCCCCCGTCCTGCCCCTGACCTGGCACCTCGCCCGGTCGTCCGGTCGCCGCGGCCTGCAGAGCCAGCTGCTCGCGGCCGGGGCCGCCGCCGTCGGCGCGTTCGTGATGCTGGTGATGATCGCCGCGTGCCTCGGCTCCGGTGACCGCGCCGACCGCACCGCCTGGCGCACCCCCGCCCCGGCGAAGCACGGCACCGCCGTCCAGGCTCTCGCCACGACCTACGTCCGCCATGAGCCCGTCACCGTCGTCTCGCTGGCCCAGCTGCCGGACCGCGCCCGGACCCCCGCACCGCCCGGCCTCGACGCGTTCCCGAAGAAGGGCGAGGTCTACCTCTCCCCCGCCCTGGCCGAGCTGGTCCGCGAACTGCCCGCCGGCCAACTGGCCGACCGCTTCCCGAAGGTGACGTCGTACGGCACGATCGGCGCGGCCGGGCTCGCCTCGCCCGACGAGCTGGCCGCCGTGGTGGGCCGGGCGCCGACCGACCCCGCGGTGTCCAAGACCGTGGAGGACAGCGGCAGCTGGTTCGACCTGGGGCAGGCCGCGCGCGCCGAGGTCACCGGGTTCTCCGGGACGGAGGCGAGCATGTTCACGGCCACGGACCAGGGGGCGGCGCTGCTGGGTGTGGTCCTCCTCGCGATGCCGGTGGTCGTGCTGTCCTCGGCGGCCGGGCGGCTCGGCGCGGCCCGCCGCGAGCAGCGGCTCGCCGCGCTCCGGCTGGCCGGGGCGACCCCACGGCAGATCATCGCCATGACCGCCGCCGAGGCCGCGGCCGTCGGCGCGGCCGGCGCCCTCGCGGGCGCGCTCGCCTACGTGGCGCTGCTGCCGGTCCTGGCGCAGGTTCCGTACGGGGTGGGCGGCTGGTACACCGGGCAGCTGTGGGTGGGTCTGCCGTGGTTCACGGCCGTGGTGGCGGCGGTCACCGGGCTCATCACGGTCAGCGCGGTGTCGATGCTGCGCCAGGTGGCGTCCTCGCCGCTGGGGGTCGCGCAGCAGGCGAACCCGCGCCGCACCCGGGTGATCCGGCTGGTGGCCTTCGTGGCGGCCCTCCTGTGCATCTTCCAGTCCGGCGGCAGCGGCGGCCTGACGACCCGGCAGGCGCTCGCCCTGCTGCTGCTGTTCTACGGCGCGTTCTGGCTGTTCGGCCCGTGGGTCGTGGACCGGCTCGGCAGGATCGTGGGCCGCTGCGCCCGCCGCCCGGCGACCCTGCTGGCCGCGCGCAGGCTCAGCGACGACCCGCGCGGCGCCTGGCGCACCGTCAGCGGCCTGGTCCTCGCAGGGTTCGCGGCCGGTTTCTTCTCCGTGAGCCAGCTGGGCACCGACGGCTCGCAGTACCGGGACCAGGTCGCCGTGGTCACCGCCGACGCCGCCCACGCCCGGCACGCCGCCACCGAGGCCCGTACGCTGCTGGACCGCGCGGGCGTCACCGCGACCGTCACCGTCGGGCGCGAGGACAACCCCGACTCTCTGCTCGGCGGCAGCCCGGGCGTGGTCGCCCGTGTCTCCGGCGGCCCGGACCGGATCGACACCGCGGTCACCGCCCTCATGTCCGTAGCCCACGGCACCCCGCCGTACACCCGGGACTACGCGACGGCCAACGACCGCACGAACATCGGCCGCATCGCCGAGGTCAGTACCGCCACCCTGGCCCTGAGCTTCCTCGTCGCGACCGCCTCCGCCGGCCTGACCGCCGCCGCGAACGTCCTCGACCGGCGCCGCGTGTACGGCCTGCTGCGGCTGGCCGGAACCCCGCTCGAGGTGCTGGACCGGGCCAGGCTCCGCGAGACGGTCCTCCCCCTGGTCGCGCTGGCCGGCGGCACCACCGCCATGGGCGTCTACGGTTCCTACGAGCTCAACAAGGCGGCCGGCGCCACGATCAACACCTCCGGCGCCCTGCAACTGGCCGCCTGCGTGGTCGTCGGCGCGCTGGCCATGTTCGCGGCGATCGCCGGCAGCAGGCCGCTGCTGCGCGGGGTGACCGCGGATCCGGCGCAGACGGCGGACTGACCGCAGCACGGCACGACCGACGGGGGTGGCCCACAGGGGCCGCTCCCCCATTCCCCCCTTGAGGCATGATCGAGCCATGACCACCCCCGCGCCCGCCCCCGGTGCTGCCCCCATCCGTGTCCTCATCGCCGACGACCAGGACATGGTCCGCACCGGTTTCCGCTTCTTCCTGGACGCGCAGCCCGACATCACCGTGGTCGCCGAGGCCGCCGACGGCGCGGATGCGGTGGCGCTGGCCCGCCGGGTGCGGCCCGACGTGTGCCTGCTGGACATCCGGATGCCGAAGCTGGACGGCCTGGAGGCGACCCGCCTGCTGGCCGGGCCCGAGGTGGCCGACCCGATGCGGGTGGTCGTGGTGACCACCTTCGACCTCGACGAGTACGTCTACGGCGCACTGCGCGGCGGCGCCTGCGGATTCCTGCTCAAGGACTCCGGGCCCACCCTGCTCGCGGAGGCGGTCCGGGCCGCCGCGGCGGGCGACTCCCTGGTCTCCCCGTCGATCACCGTCCGCCTGCTCAAACACCTCACGGCACCGCAGGCAGCCGCCGAGGCGCCCCGCCCCGCACCGCCGACCGAACCCCTCACCGACCGCGAGCTCGAGGTGGTCCGCCTGGTCGCCCTCGGCCGCACCAACGCCGAGATCGCCGCCGAACTGTTCGTCTCCCTCTCCACGGTGAAGACGCACCTGTCCAGCGTTCAGCTCAAGCTGGCCGCCCGCAACCGCGTCGAGATCGCGGCCTGGGCCTGGCAGCACGGGCACGCACAGCCCCGCCCGTGACGGGTCACAGGCCCCGCACCGGCAGGTCGAGGAGGCGCGCGACGGTCCGCAGGACGCCGTTGTCGTTGTTGGACGGGGCGAGATGGCGGGCCCGGCGGACGACCTCCGAGTGGGCGTTGGCCATGGCGAACGACCACTCGGCGGCGTCCAGCATCTCCAGGTCGTTGAGGTAGTCCCCGAACACCAGGGTCTGCGCGGGCGTGATGCCGAGCTCCCGCTGAAGCCGGCGCAGGGCGGCGCCCTTGTTGGCGGTGCGGTTCATCACGTCGACCCAGTGCTCGCCGGAGACGACCACCTGGTGAGTCGCGGCGAAGGGTGCGAGGGCGGGCGCGGTGGTCCGCTCCGCCGACCCGAAGTCGAAGAGGGCCACCTTGATGACCTCGTCGTCGACGGCGGCGACGTCCTCGACGATCCGGTGCTCGACGTAGTACCTGCGCACCTCGGCCAGGAACGGCTCGTCGGTCCGCTCCACGTAGGCGGACCGCTTCCCGCAGACGACGGCCCCGACGTCGACGCCGTCCGCCACCAGCTGCCGTACGGCCGCCACGACCTTGGCGGCGACCCCGGGTGCCAGCGGATCGGAGCTCAGCTCCACCCCGTCGCGCACCACGTAGGTGCCGTTCTCCGCGATGAACACCATGCCCTCGGCCACGTCCGCGAACTCCCTTGCGAGCGTGGCATATTGACGCCCGCTCGCCGGACTGAAGAGCACCCCGCGCTCGCGCAACCGGTCCAGCACCTCTCGCAGTGCCGCCGGGGCCCGCTTGTCGTCGTCCAACAGCGTGCCGTCCATGTCGGTGACGACCAGCCTGATGTCGGCGGAGGCGACGGCGGTGGAATCGGGCGTGGCGAGGGGCGCGGGCGAGTAGGGCATGTCCTGCTTTCCGTAAGGGGTGCGGGCCGATTGTCACCTTATCCGGGACACGCTGATCATCCGACGGCACAATGGCGGCGGCACCAGCCCGGACGTGGAGGAGACAGATCGTGACCGACAAGGCGCGGCTCAACACCGGTGTGGCGCACAACGCGCGGGTCTGGAACCACTGGATCGGCGGCAAGGACAACTACGAGGTCGACCGGCGGGTCGGTGACCACGTGGCCGCGATGTTCCCGCTGATCCGGGACATCGCCCGCGCCGACCGCTGGTTCCTGGGCCGGGCGGTGCGGTTCCTGACCGAGGAGCGCGGGGTGCGGCAGTTCCTGGACATCGGCACCGGGCTGCCGACCGGGGACAACACGCATGAGATCGCGCAGCGGATCGCGCCAAAGTCGCGGATCGTGTACGTCGACAACGACCCGATCGTGCTGGCCCACGCGCGCACCCTGCTGACCGGCGCCTCCGAGGGCGTCACCGACTACATCGACGCGGACGTGCACGACCCGGATGCCATCCTCGAACGCGCCGCGGGCACCCTCGACTTCGACCAGCCCGTCGCGGTCATGTTCCTCGGCATCCTGAACTTCGTGCTCGACACCGACAAGGCGCGCGAGATCGTACGAAGGGTCATGGCCGCGGTTCCCTCGGGCAGCTTCCTGGTCCTGACCCACCCGACGTTCGACGCCGACCTCGGCGGCGAGGGCCAGATCCCGGCGATGGAGTTCTGGAACGAGAACGCCACTCCACCGATCACCGCCCGCAACGGCGCGGACATCGCCGCGTTCTTCGAGGGTCTGGAGCTGCTCGACCCGGGTCTCGTGTCGTGTTCGCGGTGGCGTGCGGAGCCCGACTCTCCCGTCGTGGTACCGCAGTTCGGTGCGGTGGCCGTGAAACCCTGACGGCCATGCCGACCGTGGTGGACGCCGACCGTGGTGGCCGCCGACCGTGGAGGACGTATGACCACCCTTGCCGATCCCGTCCCCGGCGGGCGCCCCGGTGACGTCGACCGTGCCACCTCGCTCAGTGAGAGACTCGCCGGGCAGGGCGTGCACGGGATCGTCCTGGCGTACGTCGACACCGCGGGCATCGGCCGGGTGAAGACGGTTCCGACCGCCAAGCTGGCCTCGGCGGCGGCCTGGGGCGTCGGTATGTCCCCGGTGTTCGACACGTTCCTGGCCAACGACCACATCGTCACCACCGACGTGCTCGGTTCCCCGGACGGCGACCTGCGCCTCTACCCCGACCTCGACCAGCTGGTGGTGCTGTCCGGGCAGCCCGGCTGGGCGTGGGCGCCGGTCGACCGGATCACGCAGGACGGCGAGCGGCACCCGGGGTGCTCCCGCACCTTCCTGCGCCGGATCGTCGCGGACGCGGCCCGGGAGCACGGCCTCGCGTTCCGGGCGGGCATCGAGATCGAGTGGGCGGTCGGCCTGGGTTCGGCCCCCGACGGGGAGTTCGTGCCCGCGGTGTCGGGTCCGGCGTACGGCGCCACCCGGCAGGTGGAGCTGAGCGACTACCTGGCCGACCTGCTGGCCGCCCTCGCCGCGCAGGGCGTGGACGTGGACCAGATCCATCCCGAGTACGCGGCCGGGCAGTTCGAGGTCTCGGTGGGCGCGCTCGATCCGGTGGCGGCGGCCGACCGCAGTGTGCTGGTGCGGCAGACGGTCCGGGCGGTCGCTCAACGCCACGGGCTGAAGGTCTCCTTCTCCCCCGCCGTCCTCGCGCGGGGTGTCGGCAACGGCGGCCACGTCCATCTCTCCGCCTGGCGCGACGGGCGGAACCTGCACTCCGGCGGTGAGGGCCGCCACGGCATGACGGCCGACGCCGAGTCCTTCGCGGCCGGCGTGCTCGCCCACCTCCCGGCGCTGACCGCGGTGACCGCGCCGAGCCCGGCCAGCCAGCTGCGCCTCAAGCCCTCCCAGTGGGCCGGTGTGTTCACCTGCTGGGGCCTGGAGACCCGCGAGACCGCGATCCGGGTCGTCACCGGCACGGCGGGGCTGCGCGACCAGCAGGCGAACCTGGAAGTGAAGCCCGTGGACCTGGCCGCCAACCCGTATCTCGCCCTCGGCTGTCTGATCGCCGCGGGCCTCGACGGCCTGGCGTCGGGCGCCTCGCTGCCGGAGGAGGTCTCCGGCGATCCGGCCGGCCTCGCCGCCGACGAGGCTGCCGCCCGGGGCGTGCGCCGGCTGCCCACCTCGCTCGCGGAGTCCGTCGAGGTGTTCCGCGCGGACGCACGGCTGCGCGCCGCGCTGGGACCGGTCCTCGCCGACGCCGTGGTCGCCGTGCGCGAAGGGGAGATCGCCGCGGTGCACGGTCTCGACGACGAGCGGGTGGCGGCGGCGTACCGCTGGAAGTACTGACATGGGCGCGGTCCACGACGCCCTCGACGCGCTGCGGCTGGTCGACCACCACTGCCACGGCGTGGTCACCGCCGACTTGGACCGGGCGGGCTTCGAGTCCCTGATCACCGAGGGCGAGAGGTGGCCCGGCAGCGGGATCTCGCCCTTCGACAGCCCCGTCGGCGTGGCCGTACGCCGTCACTGCGCGCCCCTGCTCGACCTGTCCCGCCACGCCCCCGCCGATGCGTACCTGGCCCGGCGGGCGGAACTGGGATGGCGGGAGGTCGACCGGCGCTTCCTCGCCGCCGCCGGGACCGAGGTGTTCTGCGTCGACACGGGCTTCGGTCCCACGAAACTCGGTGAAACCTTCGAGACGTACGAGGCGTACGAGGTCGTCCGGTTGGAGAGCGTCGCCGAGGCCGTGGCGGCCGGGGGCGTCGAGCCGGACGAGTACGCCGAGTTGTTCCTCCGCGCCGCCCGGGTCGCCGTGGGGCGGCCGGGTGTGGTGGGCGTGAAGTCCGTGGCCGCGTACCGCACCGGCTTCGACCTGGACCCGGCCCGCCCGTCGGCGGCCGACGTCACCGAGGCGGCCCGGCGATGGCTGGCACGGGGCGGCCGCCTCGACGACCCGGTCCTCGTACGGCATCTGCTGTGGACCGCCGTCGACCTGGGCCTGCCCCTGCAACTCCACACCGGATTCGGCGACAACGACATCCGGCTGCACCGGACCGACCCCACCCACCTCACCGACTGGCTGCACCTGACCTCCGGCACGATCCCGGTGCTCCTGCTGCACTGCTGGCCCTACCAGCGCCAGGCCGCCTACCTGGCCGCGGTGTTCGAGCAGGTGTACCTCGACGTCGGCCTCACCCTGCACTACGTCGGGCCGGCCCGGGCCCGGGCGGTGGTGGAGGAAGCGTTGGAGATCACACCGTTCCGCAAGCTGCTGTACAGCTCCGACGCCTACGGTGTCTCCGAGTTCTACTGGCTCGGCGCGCTGGCCTTCCGCCGGGGACTGGGCGATCTGCTCCAGGACCGGGTGGACGGCGACGAACTGAGCCTGCCCGACGCGCTGCGGATCGCCCGGTGGGCGGGAACGGACAACGCCCGTCAGGTCTACCGTCTGTCCGCCGCCGACTGAAAGTATGATCAAGCAATGTCTGACATGACCGAAACCACGTCCGGTTGGCTGACGTCCGACGAGCTCGAATCGGCGCGCGCCCGCATGCCCATCCTGTACGTCGAGGCGGTGCCGGTGCGCGTCGACGACAGCGGCGAAGTCACCAGCATCGGACTGCTGCTGCGCATCGGACCGGACGGCAATGTCAGCCGGACCCTGGTGTCCGGCCGGGTGATGCACCACGAGCGCGTCCGGGACGCCCTGCTGCGCCATCTGGAGAAGGACCTCGGCCCCGTGGCCCTCCCCCGCGTCCCGACCTCCCTGCAGCCCTTCACCGTCGCGGAGTACTTCCCGACGCAGGGCGTCTCGCCGTACCACGACCCCCGGCAGCACGCGGTGTCCCTCGCCTACATCGTCCCGGTGACCGGTGACTGCCGTCCCCGGCAGGACGCCCTCGACCTGGTCTGGTTCAGCCCCCAGGAGGCACTGTCGCCGGGCGTGCAGAGCGAGATGCCCGGCGGGCACGGATTCCTGCTGCGGCAGGCGATGGCCCACGTCGGCCTGGCGTCCTGACCGGTGCCGGTGATACGGGCCGGGCAGCGGCCGTGCACCCTCGTGGTGTGCCGCGGCTGCTGCTGCGGCGACCCCCGCAAGTACCCCGACTCCGACCACGCCTGGCAGCTGGACCGGCTGCGCGCCGGTGCGGCCGCCTCCGGCGGGCGGTTCGCCGTCCGTACGACGGACTGTCTGGGCCCCTGCGACCAGGCCAACGTCGTCGTCGTGCAGCCCTCCGCCGCCGGACGCCTGGCCGGCGGCCGTGCCGTCTGGGTCGGCTTCGCGATGGGTGACGACTGCACGGACGACCTGATCACCTGGGCCGACGCGGGTGGCCCCGGCCTCGCCGACCCCCCGGTCACCCTGGAACTCCAGTTCGTCCGCCCGCCACGCGAGGCGCGGTCACGGACGCGCCGCTGACCTGCGTCTCACACGGGTGTCGGGAACACGAACCGCACCCCCGTCAGGTCCTGTGACACCTCCCAGAGGCGGCGGCCGGTCTCGGCGTCCTCCGCCGCCGCCGAGAGCCGTACCCGGGTCGGTCCGCCGCGCAGCTCGCCCAGGCCGTCCGGTCCGACGAAGTCGCCGCCCGTCACGTCCGGGGCGGTGGCCGCGTAGAGCTGCGGCAGCGCGCCCCGGTCCGGGGACTGGGCGAGCAGCGGGCCGCCGATGCGGCCGAAGAGCACGCTCCACAGGGCGACCGGCCCGTCGAACTGGAGGTTCGTGGCGGTGTAGCCGGGGTGCGCGAGCAGGCTGCGCACCGGGCTGCCGGCCTCGGTGAGCCGGCGGTGGAGCTCCCGGCCGAAGACGGCGTTGGCCAGCTTCGACTGGTTGTAGAAGCCCATCGGTGAGTAGCGGCGCTCTCCGGCGAGGTCGTCGAAGTTCAGGCGCCCCTGCCGGTGGTTGAGCGAGCTCACCGTGACCACCCGCGGGTCGCGCCCGGCGGCCAGCAGGTCCAGGAGCAGGCCGGTGAGGGCGAAGTGCCCGAGGTGGTTGGCGGCGAACTGCACCTCGTGCCCCTGCGCGCTCAGCGTGCGCGGCGGTGCCATCACTCCGGCGTTGTTGACGAGGACGTCCACGCGCCCGTGGTCGGCGTGCAGCCGTTCGGCGAAGGCGCGGACGGAGTCGAGGTCGGCCAGGTCGATCCGGCGTACGTCGAGGCGGGCGTCCGGCTGTTCGGCGGTGATCCGCGCGGCCGCCCGCCGCCCCTTGTCCTCGTCGCGCACCGCGAGGATCACGTGCCCGCCCCGGCGGGCGAGTGCCCGAGTGGTCGCCAGGCCCAGGCCGCTGTTGGCCCCGGTGACGACGAACACCCGCTCGGTCTGGTCCGGAATCCGGTCGGCGGTCCAGCGCTGTCGTTCGGTCATGCGCCTCACCGTGCCCTTCATGGCACAAAGTGTCAAGATGGCACCTGGTGCTATTCATGGCACCGCGCTACGATGATCCGGTGAGCCCCCGCCCCGACACCACCCTCGCCCAGCGCAAGCGTCAGCTCGTCTCCGACGAGTTGACCGAGGCGGCGTTGCAACTGCTCGCGCTGAAGGGGTTCGACGGAGTAACGGTCGACGAGATCGTGGCCGCGGCCGGGGTGTCCAAGCGGACGTTCTTCCGGTACTTCGCGTCGAAGGAGGACGTGGTCGTCCAGTTCCTGGCCGGGATGGGCGCCGACATGCGCGCCGAGCTGGCGGCGCGCCCTGCCGTGGAATCCCCGTCCGTGGCGCTGCGGCACACCGTCCAGGTCCCCGTCGCCGCCTGTGCCGACCACTCCGACCATGCCGAGAGGGCCCTGCGGGTGGTCCGGCTGATCCTGCGCACGCCCGCCCTGTACGCCCGCTTCCTGGAGCGTCAGGCGCAGTGGCGGGACGACCTGGCGACGGAGCTGGCCGACCGGCTCGGCCTGGACCCCGACACCGATCTCTATCCGCGGCTCGCCGCCGGAATGGCGCTCACCGCCTTCGACACCGTCCTGCACCGGTGGAGCGGCAGCGAGGGCGCCGAGGATCCCGTCGCCCTGACCGACCGGGCCTTCGCGGTCATCGCTCCGGCGCTGGACGAGCTTCCCCGGCCCGGCCGAGCGCGCTGAGCTCGTCGGCCGGGGGGGGGCGGGATCAGTTGGTGGTCTCCGGATGTGTGAGGTTCACCCCGGTCGCCGGGTCGAACACATGCGCCTTCCTCATGTCGACCTGCAACGCCACCTGTTCGCCCTCACGGGCGCGGGTCGCGGCGTCCAGGCGGGCCACGATCTGCTGGGCGCCGCCGTCCCCGGCGCCGGCGCCGGTGTCCCGCGCGCCCGAGTCGGTGGCGAGTTCCTCCAGTTCGGCGGTCCTGACGGGCCCGCCCTCCGCGGAGAAGTAGACGTACACGTCGGAGCCCAGCGACTCCAGCACATCCACGGTGGCGTTGAAGACGGGGCCGCCGCCGCCCCGCTCGCGGGACAGGGCCGCGTCCTCGAAGGCCTCGGGCCGCAGTCCGATGATGACCTCGCGGGGGGCGTTCTGCCGTTCCAGCTCCTGCCGCATACGGTTGTCGAGGGGCATCTCACCCAGGGGCGAACGCAGGGCACCCTGCTCCAGGGTGGCGTTCAGGAAGTTCATCGCCGGGGAACCGATGAACCCCGCCACGAAGAGGTTGCGCGGGAGGTCGTACAGCTGCGCGGGGGTGCCGATCTGCTGGACCAGGCCCTGCCGCATGACCACGACACGGTCGCCCAGGGTCATCGCCTCGGTCTGGTCGTGGGTGACGTACACGGTGGTGGTGCCGAGGCGCCGTTGCAGGCGGGAGATCTGGGTGCGCATCTGCACGCGGAGCTTGGCGTCCAGGTTGGACAGCGGCTCGTCCATCAGGAACGCCTTCGGGTCACGGACGATCGCCCGCCCCATGGCCACCCGCTGGCGCTGCCCGCCCGAGAGGTTGGCGGGCTTGCGCTCCAGGTGCTCGCTCAGGTCGAGGACGCGCGCGGCCTCCTCGACCTTGGTGTTGATGGTGTCCTTGTCCACCCTTGCCAGGCGCAGCGGGAACCCCATGTTCTCGCGGACGCTCATGTGCGGGTACAGGGCGTAGCTCTGGAACACCATGGCGACGTCGCGCTCCTTGGGCGCGAGTTCGTTGACGACGCGGTCACCGATGCGCAGGGTGCCGTCGGTGATGTCCTCCAGCCCGGCGATCATGTTCAGGGTGGTGGACTTGCCGCATCCGGACGGTCCGACGAGGATCACGAACTCGCCGTCGGCGATGTCGAGGTCCACGTCCTTGACGGCGAGGGACCCGTCGGGGAAACGCTTGGTGACTCCCTCAAGGACGATCTCGGCCATGGGTGGTGCCTCCTTGCCTCATGCCGTGCGGGTCATCCCTTGACGGCCCCGGAGGTCAGTCCGGCGACGATCCGACGTTGGAAGAACAGAACGAACAGGATGATCGGGATGGTGATCACCACGGCGGCGGCGGCGATCGACCCGGTGGGCTGCTGGAACTGCGAACTGCCGGTGAAGAACGCGATCGCGGCGGGCACCGTCCGCGCGGACTCCGTGGACGTCAGCGAGATCGCGAACAGGAAGTCGTTCCAGCAGAAGATGAACACGAGGATGGCCGTGGTGAACACGCCCGGCGCGGCCAGCGGCACGATGACCATCCGGAACGCCTGCGCGGGCGTGGCCCCGTCCACCTTGGCGGCCTTCTCCAGGTCCCAGGGGATCTCCCGGAAGAACGCCGACAGGGTGTAGATCGCCAGCGGCAGCGAGAAGGTCATGTACGGGATGATCAGCCCGATCCAGGTGTCGAAGATCCCGATGATCCGCTCGATGTTGAACAGCGGTGACACCAGGGAGATCGGCGGGAACATGGCGATCAGCAGCGACATGCCGATGAGCACCCGCTTGCCGGGGAACCGCAGCCTGGCCACCGCGTAGGCGGCCATGGTGCCCAGCGCCACCGCGATGACCGTGGCGATCAGGGCGATGCCGATCGAGTTGATCAGCGACCTGGTGAACTCGGAGGTCGCGAAGATGCCCCGGTAGTTCTCCCAGGTCCAGTCCCTCGGGATGTAGTCGCCGTCCGTGAGGGTGCTGGGGTCCTTGAACGACAGCGCGGCGATCCACCACACCGGGAACAGGGCGTACAGCACCACCACGACGTTCACGACGGTCCATCGGGCGGCGTGCGTCTTTCCTACGGCGGCCATCAGCGCTTCACCTCCGCGCCCGGTGCGGCGGCGCCGAACAGCTTGACGAAGGTGAAGGCGATGATCCCGACACAGATGAAGATCAGGACCGAGATCGCCGACCCGATGCCCAGGTTCAGCGCGGTGAACAGGTTGTCGTACCCGAGGATCGACACGGAGCCGGTGTCCTGGGCGCCCGCGGTCAGGATGTAGATGTTGTCGAAGATCCGGAACGCGTCCAGGGTGCGGAAGAGCAGCGCGACCAGGACGGCCGGCTTCATCAGGGGCAGCATGACCTTGGTGAAGCGCTGCCAGGGTGTGGCGCCGTCCACCATGGCCGCCTTCAGGGTCTCCTCCGGGACCAGGGCGAGGCCCGCGAGCAGCAGCAGGGCCATGAACGGCGTCGTCTTCCACACCTCCGCGAGGATGATCAGCCACAGGGCGGGCCACTGCTCGGTCAGCGGGGCGTCGCCCTCGGGCAGCAGCTCGGCGAGGTATCCGAGGTCCGGGGTCCAGGCGTACTGCCACGAGAAGGCGGCGACCACGGTGACGATGCCGTACGGGATGAGGACCGATGTGCGGACGAGGCCGCGCGTGAAGATCGTGCGGTGCATGACCAGGGCGAGTCCCATGCCGAGGGCCAGCTCGATGGCCACGGACACGCCGGTGATGAACAGCGTCACCCAGAACGCGTCCCACCAGAACGGGGAGGTCAGCACGGCCCCGTAGTTGCTCAGGCCCACCCACTTCGCCTGCCCGGGAAAGCGCAGGTCGTACCGCTGGAGGGACAGGTAGATGGCGTACCCGATGGGGTACGCGGTCACGGCGAGCATGACGACGACGGCGGGTGCGCACAGCAGCCAGCCGAGCCGCCGCTCCTGCCGGGCGCCCGCCGAGAGCGCCGCCCGGTCCTGCTTCGGGGGCTCCGCCTCCGGAGGCTGCGGGGCGCCGGCAGGTTCCGCTTGCATGCTCACGGGATCACACCCTCGGATCGCAGGGCATCGTCGATCTGGTCCCTGATGGTCTCGATCGAGCTCACCGGATTGATCGCCGACGGCGGGGACAGCGTGTGGGAGATCGCGATCGAGATGTTCTGGTAGGCCGGAGTGATCGGCCGTACGCTCGCCGCCTGCAAGGAGGCCAGCACCTCCCGGGAGAAGGGGTACGCCTTCATGAACTCGGGCTCGTCGTACAGGCCGCGCAGGGTGGGCGGCAGTCCGCCCTCGAGCGCGGCGGTGAGCTGGTTCTCCCGGTTGCGCAGACACAGGGCGGCCTCGAAGGCCAGGTCGGGGTGGCGGGAGTAGGCGCTCACGGCCAGGTCGATGCCGCCGATCGTGGGCCGGGCCGGTCGGTTCGCGTCGACCCGGGGGTAGGGCGCCCAGCCGAAGTTCTTGAAGAGGTCGGGGTTGTTCGCCATCATCGACGGATAGACGAACGGGTAGTTGAGCTCGAACGCCGCCGTTCCCGACTCCATGGCGAGGCGGTTCTGGTCCTCCATCTGGTTGGACAGGGAGGGGTCCGCGGCCGGGGAGTTCGCCAGCTCGCGCATGATCCCGGCGGCTCGCACGGCCGGAGGGCCCAGGGAGGGCTCGGTCGCGGTCGGGTTGAGGATGGAGCCGCCCGCGCTGTTGATCAGCGTGTTGAACCAGACGGTCAGGCCCTCGTACTGGGCGCCCTGGATCTCCACGAAGTGCGGCTTGCCCTGCCGGGCGAGGTCGCCGGCCATGGCCAGCATCTCGGCCCAGGTCCTGGGCGGGGTGGGGACCAGGTCCTTGCGGTACCAGAGGAGTTGGGTGTTGGTGTTGTACGGGACGGCGTACAGCCTGCCCTTCCAGGTCGAGGTCTGCAGCGGTACGCGCAGGGTGCCCTCGGTGGCCCGCCGTTTCGCCTCCCCGGTCCACTCGCGGATCCAGCGCGCCTCGGCGAACTCCGCCGCCCAGGTGACGTCCAGGCCCAGGATGTCGAGCGAGTCGTCCTCGGCGGCGAGTCGGCGGACCATCTGCTGGCGCTGGCCGTCGGCGGCGCGCGGCAGCTTGTTGTAGCTGATTTCGTAACGACCGTCGGACGCCTGGCTGCACCGGTCGGCCGCCTTCTGGAGCGCGCCGGAGTCGTCGGGGAAGTTGTACCAGTTGAGGGTGGGCCGTCCGCCGCCCTCGTCACTGCCGCACGCGGCGAGCATCGACGCGAGCAGCGGCAGTACGGCAAGCACCCGCATCCGTCTCGTCCTGCGGGAACGTCCCTTCCGCACGCGCTCCACACCTCGCTTCCCGGGACGGTGGCGGGGACGGGCCCCGCGGTGACTCTCTCCCGGCGAACGCTAAGCCCTATATAAGGGGAGGGAAAGTACACATTGCGGCAAATAGCCCATACCGGTCGGCGAAGGTCCCCCGGCCACTGTCCCGGAAATGACGAAGAGGCCGTGCCGGAATCACTCCGACACGACCTCTGAACTGCGACTCTATCGAGTCGGGACGACAGGATTTGAACCCCTTGACCCCCAGGAGCGGCGGCCGACGCGCTGTTCCCCGGGGTGGGCTTGCCGGGCCTGGTGCCGCCCTCGCCCTGGCCGTGTGCCGTGGGGTTGCGGCGCTGGGGTCGATCATGTCGAGGCGCGTCCCGTCGGGGACGGCATGCTGCGTGCTGCCGGCCACGACCCGTGCCTCGACCGTGCATACGGTGTGACCTGCCGGCCGTGGTACCGGCTTCGGGGTGTGTGGTCAGCGAGTGGTGGTGTCCGGGCCGGGCAGGGTGCCGGCGCAGGTGGCGCGGCCGAAGGTGCCGGTGGCGGTGGCGCTTTGTACGTGGTGTCCGCGGACGCCGAGGGTGCAGCGGGCCTGCCCGCCCTGTTCGCCGAGGACGATGCTGACGATCGGGTCCCGGCCGAGGGGCACCTCGACGCTCGTGCGCCAAAGAACACCGGCGTACCAGTCGCTGGACGGGGCGGGCCGCGCCCAAGGGGCCACCGCGCTGATCTGCCCGAGCGACCTCAAGCCCCCGCTCGCCGACCGGGACACCGGCTCGGTGAACGTATACGGGTTCCCGGACCCCGCGCAGAACAAGACCAAGACGGGCGGAACCATCTTCGACCGCACGCACACCGTCGGCGACAAGGTGGGCGGCGACTGGGTCAACGAGAACCTGTTCACCGGATTCTCGCGTATGAACAAAAGCGGCATGCGGCGCTGCGAGATCAAGATGGAGAAGCAGCTCGCAGCCGGGAAGTGGGTCATGTACACAGGGAAGGCCAACTACAGCCACACGTCGTGGTCCAGAACAGCCCGGATTGGCAGACGGCATGTTGAGGGCCGAACAGCTGGAGGCCGTGCTTCCGTCGATGACACGGTGGCGTGTGCCTGGTGGGCGCAGCGTGGACTGGGCTGCCCTTGAGGCGGCCCTCGGGAGGGCGCTGCCCTCCGACTTCCGTTCCCTCGCGGAGGCGTACCCGGTGCTGGTCATCGATGACTTCCTCATGGTGTCCGTTCCGACGCCCGGTGCCGAGACGCTGTGGGCGTCCGGGTGCCGGGAGGACGAGATCCTTCAGGATCTGTACGAGATGGGCGACACCGAGGACTACGTCCCGTACCCGCAGCCGGGTGGCCTGATCAGCTGGGCGTCGTCCTATTCGGGGGACTCCTTCTACTGGAAGACGAGCCCCGCGGACCCGGACGCATGGCCGGTGGTCGTCCGCGGGGACAACGGCGACTGGATGGAGTTCCAGGCAGGTGCCGTCGAGTTCCTGGCCGGCGTGTACGGGCGCACCATCCACGTGGGGGGTATGCCCAGGGACTTCCCCAGCGACGACCCGAAGGTACTGGGCCTGAGCGACCGCATCGACTGATCGGCAACTGATCCGCAGGCACATGTGAACAGCGATCGCCCCCAGGGTTCCTGGGGGCGATCGTCATTCAGTAGGTTCGAGGACTTACGCGGTCGCCAGTGAGGGCTCCGTGTCCCGCCTGCGCTGGTCCCCAACTGGTCCCCAAAAAATGATCAAGGGGCCGTTTCAGATCTCCTCTGAAACGACCCCTGACCTGCGACTTCGCAAAGTCGGGACGACAGGATTTGAACCTGCGACCCCTTGACCCCCAGTCAAGTGCGCTACCAAGCTGCGCCACGTCCCGCTGCGTCTCCCGCGGCCGGGCCGCGTGATCACACAGACGAACCCTACCGCACACAAAGCCACGGACGCCCCGGCGAGCCCCCTGGACGACACCAGATCGTTCGATGGGTCGGACATCGTTCGAGAACTCTTGACCTGGCCCCACACCACGTCTGACACTCGCGCAACGCGACGTCACACAGACGAAACCGGAAGGGTGCGCAGGAGTGTCAGTTCCCCGCCGTCCCGTCCTCGCGTTGCTCATGTCATGTCTCGACGAGGAGACCAGTCCATGCTGCACACCCCCCGGCTGCGGAGCCGCGCGAGACGTAGGGCGGGCCGGCTCGCCGGACTGACCGCGGCCTCGCTGCTCCTGGGTCTCGCCGGACCCCTCGCCCCCGCACAGGCGGCGGACATCACCGATGGCCTGGCCCTCTGGTACAAGCTCGACGCCGCCTCGGGCACCGTGGCGACGGACGCCTCCGGCCACGGCCGGGACGGCACGGTGAACGGCGCCGCCGCCTGGTCCGGCAGCGGTGACGGGCTCGCCTTCAACGGCTCGGACACCTACATCAAGGTGCCGAACAACATCATGAGCGGCATGAACTCGATCAGCGTCTCGATGGACGTGAAGATCGACTCAGCCCAGCCGACCCCGTACTTCATCTACGGGTTCGGCAACACGAGCGGCACCGCCGGCAACGGCTACCTCTTCACCACCGGCGACGGCCTGCGCACCTCCATAGCCACCGGCAACTGGTCCACGGAACAGACCACCAAGCCCGCCGACTCGCACGCCCTGACCCGAGCCGTCTGGAAGACGCTCACCTACACCCAGACCGGCACCACCGGCGTGCTGTACGAGGACGGCATCGAGGTCGGCCGCAACACGGCGGTCACCATCACCCCCGGCGCGATCGGCTCCGGCATCACCACGGCCAACTACGTCGGCAAGTCCGTGTATCCCGGCGACAAGCTCTTCAAGGGCCGCATCCGCGACTTCCGGGTGTACGACCGCGCGCTGGCCGGTACGGAGGTCGAGCAGCTCTCCCTCCCCGTGGCCACCCAGGGTGTCGCCGACGACAAGGCCGCCCTGACCCTCGGCGACACCGGCGCCGTCGTCTCCGACCTGACCCTGCCGACCACCGGCACCGCGGGCGGCTCGAAGATCACCTGGGCCAGCGACAACACCTCCGTGGTGTCCGCCACGGGCAAGGTCACCCGCCCGCCCTCCGGCGAGCCGGACGGACACGCCACGCTCACGGCGACCCTGAAGAAGGGCACCGTGACCGACACCAAGAGCTTCGACGTCACGGTCCCCGCGGCCTTCGACGACGCGACCGCCGCCCAGCAAGCCGCAGAGGCCCTGAGCGTCCACAACCTCGACGACGCCCGCGGCAACCTGACCCTCCCGGCGACCGGTGACTACGCCACCAAGGTCACCTGGTCGTCCGCTAACCCGGACGTCGTCGGCGCCGACGGCGTGGTGCACCGCCCCGCGCACGGAGACGGCGCCACCACGGTCGACCTGACCGCGACGGTCACGAAGGGCGACGCGAAGGCGACCCGCGTGTTCACCGCCAAGGTCCCCGAGCTCCCCGTCAAGGAAGCCCTCAAGGGCTATATGTTCAGCTACTTCACCGGCGAGGGCACCGCGGACGGCGAGCAGCTCTACGCCGCCCTGAGCAAGGGCAACGACCCGCTGCACTGGCGGGAGCTGAACGACGGCAAGCCGGTCCTCACCTCCACGCTCGGCGAGAAGGGCCTGCGCGACCCGTTCATCATCCGCTCCCCCGAGGGCGACAAGTTCTACCAGATCGCCACCGACCTGCGGATCTACGGCAACGGCAACTGGGACGCCTCACAGCGCACCGGCAGCAAGTCCATCATGGTCTGGGAGTCCACCGACCTGGTGCACTGGACCAACCAGCGCCTGGTGAAGGTCTCCCCCGACTCGGCCGGCAACACCTGGGCACCGGAGGCGTTCTACGACGAGAAGCTCGGCGAGTACGTCGTCTTCTGGGCGTCGAAGCTGTACGACAACCCCGAGCACTCCGGCGACACGTACAACCGCATGATGTACGCGACGACCCGCGACTTCTACACCTTCAGCGAGCCCAAGGTGTGGATCGACCGCGGCTACTCGGTCATCGACTCCACGATGATCAAGCACGACAACGCGTACTACCGCTTCTCCAAGGACGAGCGGAACAACACCTCCTCCACCCCCGACAGCAAGTTCATCTTCGAGGAGAAGAGCGACTCGATCCTCAACCCGTCCTACGACCCGGTCGTGGCGGGCATCGGCAAGGGCACGATGAGCGCCGCCGAGGGACCGCTGGTCTTCAAGTCCAACACCGAGGACAAGTGGTACCTGTTCGCCGACGAGTTCGGCGGCCGCGGCTACATCCCGTTCGAGTCGACCGACCTCGACTCCGGCCAGTGGACCCCGTCCACCGGTTACGACCTGCCCGCCAAGCCCCGTCACGGCACGGTGCTCCCGGTGACGCAGGCCGAGTACGACCGGCTGCTGCGCACGTACGAGGCCGACCAGTTGGTGCAGAGCGCCGAGGACGTCTCGGTGAAGACCCGCGTCGGTCAGGCCCCGGTCCTGCCGGCCACGGTGATCGCGCAGTACGCCGACGGCGTCGAGCGCCCGGTCTCCGTCACCTGGGACGACGTCCCGGCCTCGGCGTACGCGCAGGCCGGGACCTTCACGGTGACGGGCAGCCTGCCGGACGGCTCCGCGCTGAAGGTCAAGGCCGAGGTCACGGTCTCGGAGCAGGGCTCCGACGTGCCCGCGGACCTCGTCCTGGACTACAAGTTCGACGAGACCGGCGGCAACATCGCCCGTGACTCCAGCGGTCACGGCTACCACGGCACCTACGTCCGTACGCCCGACTTCGGGACGGGGGTGGAAGGCGGCTCCTTCAAGATGTCCGGCGGTTCCAGCTCCTCCACCACCTCCCCGTACGTCCGGATCCCCAACGGCGTTCTGAAGGGCGCCGAGAGCGTCACCGTCTCCACGTACGCGAAGTGGAAGGGCGGGGACAACTTCCAGTGGCTCTTCGGACTGGGCCCGGACAACAACAAGTACCTCTTCGCCTCCCCCTCCAACGGCGGCGGCAAGCTGTTCTCGGCGATCACCAAGGCCACCTGGTCGGGTGAGAAGCAGATGACGGCGGGCTCCCCGCTCACCGCCGGCAAGTGGCAGCACGTGACCGTCACCGTGGACGGCGCGACCGAGACGGCGATCCTCTACGTCGACGGCGTCGAGGCCGCCCGCGCCACCGGCGTCACCATCAAGCCGTCCGAGCTGTACGACGCCTCGAAGGGCTACTCCGGCTACATCGGCAAGTCCCTGTACTCCCCCGACCCGTACTTCGGCGGCGAGGTGGACGACTTCCGTATCTACAACCGGGCCCTGACACCCGCCGAGGTCCTGGAGCTCAGCGGCAACACCACGGGCATCGCCGCGGCGACCCACCCGGCGCTGAAGGTCGACGCCATCATCGACGATGCCCACAGCACGATCACCCTGCCGCTGACCGAGGGCAGTGACCCGAGCGCCCTGGCACCGCAGTTCACCCTCGCCCACGGCGCGACCCTCAGCCCCGCCTCCGGCACGCTGCGCGACTTCACCAAGCCGCAGACGTACGAGGTCACCGGCTCGGACGGCGAGAAGCGCACCTGGACGGTCTCGGCACTGATCATGAAGAGCCCGGTCCTGCCGGGGCTCAACGCCGACCCGAACATCGTCCGCTTCGGCGACACCTTCTACATCTACCCGACCACCGACGGCTTCGAGGGCTGGAGCGGCACGCAGTTCAAGGCGTACTCCTCCACCGACCTCGTCCACTGGAAGGACCACGGCGTCATCCTCGACCTGGGACCTGACGTGTCCTGGGCGGACAGCAGGGCGTGGGCGCCGACGATCGCCGAGAAGGACGGCAAGTACTACTTCTACTTCTGCGCCGACGCGAACATCGGCGTCGCCGTCTCCGACTCACCCACCGGGCCGTTCAAGGACGCCCTCGGCAAGCCACTGCTCAAGGCGGGCCAGTACACCGGGCAGATGATCGACCCCGCCGTCTTCACGGACGACGACGGCCAGTCGTACCTCTACTGGGGCAACGGCCGGGCGTACGTCGTGCCGCTCAACGACGACATGGTCTCCTTCGACGCCTCCAAGGTCACCAACATCACCCCGAGCGGCTACAACGAGGGCACCTTCGTCATCAAGCGCAAGGGCACCTACTACTTCATGTGGTCGGAGAACGACACGCGGGACGAGAACTACCGCGTCGCCTACGCCACCGGCCCCTCCCCGACCGGCCCCTGGACCAAGCAGGGCGTGATCCTGGAGAAGGACCTCTCCCTCGGGATCAAGGGCCCCGGCCACCACTCCGTCGTCCACGTCCCGAACACCGACGACTGGTACATCGCCTACCACCGCTTCGCCATCCCCGGCGGTGACGGCACCCACCGCGAAACCACCATCGACAAGCTGGAGTTCGACACCGACGGCCTGATCAAGAAGGTCGTCCCGACCCTCACGAGCATCGACCCGGTCACCATCGTCCACGCGGGTCCGAACGCGAGCGGCACCGAGGGCAGCGCGATCTCCCTCACCGGCACCATCTCCGGCGCCGGCGGCCCCAAGTGGACGGTGGAGGACGGAGCACCCTGCACCTTCTCCGACCCCGGTGCCATCCTCACCGCCCTCACCTGCGCCGACGACGGCACCTACAAGGTCACCCTGACCGGCGGCCGCAGCAGCGACTCGCTCACCGTCACGGTCGCCAACGCGGCCCCGGTGATCACGGGGGCAGCGGGCCCGAAGCCGGTGGCGGTCGGCCAGGGCGCGGTGGTCACGGCGGACTTCACCGACCTGGGCACGGCTGACACCCAGACCTGCCGGGTCGACTGGAAGGACGGCACCGCACCGACCGCCGGCAAGGTCACCGGCTCCCGCTGCGAGGCCACCCACGCCTACGCCAAGGCGGGCATCCACCGCCCGGAGATCACCGTCACCGACGACGACGGCGGCTCGGACACCACCGAGCTCCCCGAACTGATCGTCTACGACCGTGCGGCCGGTCCCCTCGCGGGCGTCGGCATCATCTCCTCGCCGGCCGGCGCCTACCCGGCCAAGCCCACCCTGACCGGTCCGGCCGGCTTCTCCTTCGGGGCCGCGTACAAGAAGGGCGCCACCGTCCCCAGCGGCAACGCGACCTTCGACTACGCGGCGGCCAAGCTGTCGTTCCGTGCCACGTCGTCCGACTGGCTGGTGGTCACCGGCTCCGAGGCCCGGTACCAGGGCTCCGGCACGGTCAACGGCACCAGCGGTTACGGCTTCCGCATCACCGTCACCGACTCCCCGGACACCTTCCGGATCAAGATCTGGAAGAAGTCCACCGGCGACGTCGTCTACGACAACCTCACCGGCAGCAAGGCCTACGGCATCATCTTCGGCTGACGCCACGACCGACGACCGAGCCGTAGGGCTCGGTCGTCAGACCCACCGAGCGGCGCCCGGGGCTCCACAGCCCCGGGCGCCGCTTCATGGCTCGGCGGTGCAGCCGACAGCCGTCAGGCACGGTCCCGAAGGAACGCAGGTTGCCCGCTTCACCGACGGGGACGGCGAGGGCGTCCGCCGGACCCGGCCGTCCGCACGCCGGGCGACATGCTCTGCGAGGGCTTCGTCCCGTGCGGGTTGTGTGGGGTTGCTCGCGCAGTTCCCCGCGCCCCTGACGGGGCGCGGCTGCACGAACGACGGGTCGTCCAGGCCCGCGCCTGCCTTCTTGCCCCACATCGCCAGGCGCCAGATGGTCTGCGGCGCCGCCTTCACCGAGCCCCTCGGCCCAGACACAGCCGGGCATGGCCGGGCGGGGCCGGCGGCCTGGGGGCTTCCGCTACGCCGGCCGGCGGGCGCACGCCGCCACTTCGGGCCCCTGCCCCGACCGGAAGGCGGCACTGCTGTGTCCCGCCCAACATCAACGCCGAAGCGGCCCGCCGCACGGTACGCGGGGTGCGTATCTCGTGCGGCGGGCCGCTTCACATCCGGCGGGGCCGGGGGGTGCCCTGAACGGCTCAGGTCTTCTTACGGGCCGTCATCGCGCGCTGGATCAGGATGAAGGCGCACAGGAGCACACCCGTGGCGATCTTCGTCCACCAGGAGCTGAGCGTGCCCTCGAACTGGATGATGCTCTTGATCAGGCCCAGCACGAGGACGCCGAAGAGGGTGCCCAGGACGTAGCCGGAGCCGCCCGTCAGCAGCGTGCCGCCGATGACGACCGCGGCGATCGCGTCGAGTTCCATGCCGGTGGCGTGCAGCGGGTCACCGGACTGGATGTACAGGGTGAACAGCAGGCCTGCCAGCGCCGAGCAGAAGCCGCTCACGGTGTACACGGCGATCTTCGTGCCGCCCTGCGGAAGGCCCATCAGCAGGGCCGACTGCTCGTTGCCGCCGATGGCGTACACCCGGCGTCCGAAGCGCGTGTAGTGCAGCACGTAGAACGCCGCCGCGAGGACGACCAGGGCGATCACGGCCCCGAGCGACAGGAAGCCCGCACCGAGCTGCACCTGTGTCTGGGCGAGGCTGCTCACGGAGGAGTCGCCGATGGAGATCGACTCCTTGCTGATGACCAGACACAGCCCCCGGAAGAGGAAGAGACCGGCGAGGGTGACGATGAAGGGCTGGATCTCGAAGTTGTGGATCACGTAGCCCATCAGGAAGCCACCGAACGCACCCACGCCCAGCGCGATGGGGACGACCACGACGAGCGGCAGCCCCTGACGCTCCACCAGCCACGCCGTGAGCATGGTGGTGAAGCCGATCACCGAGCCCACGGACAGGTCGATGCCGCCGGACAGGATGACGAAGGTGGCGCCGACGGCGGCGACCAGCAGGTAGCCGTTGTCGATGAACAGGTTCATGAAGACCTGCGGCTCGGCGAACCCGTAGTTCTGGTACCGGCTCAGACCGACCCCGTACATCACGAGGAAGAGCACGGCCGTCACCAGGACGGGCAGGCGCCGGTCGCCGAGCAGACGCGTGACCTTGGACGTCGTACGGCTGTCCGGGGCCGTGGGGGTCTGGGTGGTCGTGGTCATCACGACACCTCCATCTGGGGAGCGGCCTCGGTCGTCGCGGCGGTCCCCGACGGGGCCGCGGCCGGCTTGCCGCCGTCCTTGGCACCGGAGCCGGAGCCGGACTTGGGGCCGAACTTGGCGCCGAACTTCGCACCGAAGACCTTGGCGCGGAACTTCGGGGACTGCAGCAGGCAGACGACGATGACGACGGCGGCCTTGAAGACCAGGTTGGTCTGGGTCGGCACACCGATGGTGTAGATCGTGGTGGTCAGGGTCTGGATGACGAGGGCGCCGACCACCGTGCCGCCGATGGAGAACCGGCCGCCGACGAGCGAGGTGCCGCCGATCACCACGGCGAGGATCGCGTCGAGCTCGATCCACAGACCGGCGTTGTTGCCGTCCGCGGCCGAGGTGTTGGAGCTGATCATCAGGCCCGCGATGCCCGCGCACAACGCGCAGAACACGTACACCATGATCTTGATGCGGCGGGACCTGATGCCCACCAGGCGGCTGGCCTCGGCGTTGCCGCCGACGGACTCGACGAGCAGGCCGAGGGCCGTCTTGCGGGTCAGTGCCACGGTGACGGCGACGACCACGGCCACCACGAAGATGGAGAAGGGCAGCGTCAGCCAGTAGCCGCCGCCGATCAGCTTGTACGGCTCGCTGTTGATGGTGATGATCTGGCCGTCGGTGATGAGCTGGGCGACACCGCGTCCGGCGACCATGATGATCAGCGTGGCGATGATCGGCTGGATGCCCATCCTGGCGACGAGGAAGCCGTTCCAGAGGCCGCAGACGACCGCGGCCAGCAGTCCGATGCCCATGGCCAGCAGCACGCCGGAGAGGGCGCCCTGGTCGGACTGGTCACTGATGTACGAGCAGGCGAGGGCTCCGGTGATGGCGACGACGGCGCCGACGGAGAGGTCGATGCCGCCGGTCGCGATGACCAGGGTCATGCCGACCGCCACCAGGATCAGGGGCGAGCCGAACAGCACGATCGAGACGAGGCTGCCGTAGAGGTGGCCACCCGTCATCTTGATCGCGAAGAAGTCCGGTGTGAAGGGAACGTTGACGAGCAGCAGGAGGACCAGCACCGCAACCGGCCAGAACAGGTGGTGGTGCGTCAGCGCTCGCCATCGGGAAGGGGTGCTCACTCGTGCTCTCCGCTCGCGATGGTCTCCAGGATCCGGCTCGGGGTGATCTCGGGCCCGTTGGCGATCTGCGCCACCAGCCGGCGGTCGCGCAGCACTCCGATGGTGTGACTGAGCCGGAGTACCTCCTCCAGCTCGGCCGCGATGTACAGGACGGACATGCCGTCCTCGGAGAGGGAGACCACCAGCTTCTGGATCTCCGCCTTGGCGCCCACGTCGATACCGCGCGTCGGCTCGTCGAGGATGAGCAGCTTCGGCTGGGTGATCAGCCAGCGGGCGAGCAGCACCTTCTGCTGGTTGCCGCCGCTGAGCTGACCGACGCGGGCCTCGGGGTTGGCGGGGCGGATGTCCAGCGCCTTGATGTACTTGGCGACGAGTTCGTCGCGCTGAGCGGCCGGGATGGGCCGGGTCCAGCCGCGTGCCGCCTGCAGGGCGAGGATGATGTTCTCACGCACCGTCAGGTCCGGTACCAGGCCCTCGGTCTTGCGGTTCTCCGAGCAGAACGCCACGCCGGCGCCGATGGCGTCGTTCGGGGCGCTCATCGAGACCTGCTTGCCGCCGATGCTCACCTTGCCGCTGTCCGGCTGGTCGGCTCCGAAGAGCAGCCGGGCGAGTTCGGTGCGGCCGGATCCCAACAGGCCCGCCAGTCCGACGACTTCGCCCTTCTTGATCTCCAGGTCGAAGGGGTCGATGGCGCCGGCCCTGCCGAGACCTTCGGCGTGCAGCAGCGACTCGCCGACGTCGGCGCGCAGTTGGTGGTCGTGGAGCTCCTCCAGCTGGTCGAGCTCCTTGCCGATCATCAGCTGGACCAGGCCGACCTGGTCGAGGTCGGCGACCATGTGCTCACCGACCAGTGTGCCGTTGCGCAGGACCGTCATCCGGTCGCAGACCTCGTAGATCTGGTCGAGGAAGTGCGAGACGAACAAAATCGCCACGCCCTCGTCCTTCAACTGCCGCATCAGGCGGAACAGTTCCTGGACCTCGTCGCGGTCGAGGCTGGACGTCGGCTCGTCCAGGACCAGCACCTTGGTGCCGGAACCGCCGCCGAGGTTGTCGCCGGTGCTCACCGACCGGACGATCGCGACGAGTTGCTGGACGGCCAGCGGGTACGAGGACAGCGGGGCGGTCACGTCGATGTCGAGGCCGAGCCGGTCGACCAGTTCCGCCGCCTCGCGGCGCAGGCGCTTCCACTGGATGCGGCCCGCACGGGTGGGTTCACGTCCGATGAAGATGTTCTCCGCCACCGACAGGTTGGGGCAGAGGTTGACCTCCTGGTAGACCGTGCTGATGCCGGCCTGCTGCGCCTGCAGCGGGCTGCCGAACAGCACGGACTTGCCGTCGAGGGTGATCGTGCCGCCGTCGAGGGAGTGGACGCCCGTCAGCACCTTGATGAGGGTGGACTTCCCCGCACCGTTCTCGCCCATCAGGGCGTGTATTTCGCCGGGGAAGAGCCGGAAGTCGACGCCCGACAGAGCCCGTACCCCCGCAAACTCTTTGACTATGCCCGTCATCTCCAGGACGGGCCGCGGCTCTGCCATGGCAGCGCTCCTCATGAAATGGGTTCAGGCCCGCGGGGAGCCACCTGGACCGAGGCGTTCTCGGTCGGCCGGAGGCTCCCTGCCGGTGGGTGCGGTCGGTCAGTACTTACGGGAGGGGAGCGCGGCCTTTGCCTGGTCCTGCATGAAGTCGCCCTCCTTGGTCTTGATCCACCGCTCGACCGACTCGCCGTCCTTGACCTTCTTCACGACCTCCATGAGCTGGGGGCCGAGCAGCGGGTTGCACTCGACGATGGCGTTGATCTTGCCCTCGGACATGGCGACGAAGCCGTCCTTCACGCCGTCGATCGAGACGATGAGGATGTCCTTGCCGGGCTTCTTGCCGGCCGCCTCGATGGACTGGATGGCGCCGATGGCCATGTCGTCGTTGTGCGCGAAGAGGACGTTGACGTCCGGGTTGGACTGCAGGAAGGCCGCCATGACCTGCTTGCCGCCGGCGCGGGTGAAGTCACCGGTCTGGCTGACGACGATCTTCCAGTCGTCCTTGTGGTCGGCCTCCATGACCTCCTTGAAGCCCTTGGCGCGCTCGATCGCCGGGGCGGCACCGGTGGTGCCCTCCAGCTGGGCGATCTTCACGGCGCCCTTGTGGCCGGCCTTCTCCAGGACCTTCTCCAGGATCTTGGCCGCACGCCGGCCCTCGTCCGTGAAGTCGGAGCCGACCAGCGTCACGAACAGGGAGTCGTCGGAGGTCTCGACGGAGCGGTCGGTCAGGACGACCGGGATCTTCGCGTTCTTGGCCTCCTTGAGCACCGCGTCCCAGCCGGTGACGACCACCGGGGAGAAGGCGATGACGTCCACCTTCTGCGCGATGTAGCTGCGGATCGCGGAGATCTGGTTCTCCTGCTTCTGCTGGGCGTCGGAGAACTTGAGGTTGTAGCCGGCCTCCTTCGCCGCGTCCTTCACCGACTGGGTGTTGGCGCTGCGCCAGCCGCTCTCCGAGCCGACCTGGGAGAAGCCGAGGCTGATCGTCTTGCTGCCGCCCCCGGAGGAGCCGGTGGAGCCCTTGTCCTCCTTGGCGCAGGCCGCGAGTCCGCCCGCAGCCGCCACGCCGACCGCCGCAGTGAGGAAGTTCCGTCTGTTGAGCATGTTTCTTCTCCTTTGAAGAGCCGGCCCGGTGTTGGACCAGGTACTCGTGGGACCGGCCGCACTGCGTCCAGCCTGTCGATCATTGTTCGAGATATCGACCACATGGAGGAACAGAAGACCATGGGCCGGGATCACGTCAGGTGGGGGGCGCCCCCGGTTGAGGGGGTGGTTGTGGGGCTCGTGGTGGGGTCTGTGGGAAGGTGCTGGCGCGGACGACCAGCTGGGGTTCGATGGCGATCCGGGGGGGCCCGGAGATCTCCCTGCCCTCGATGAGGTCCAGGAGCAGGGCGATGCTGTGCTTGCCCACGGCCGAGAAGTCCTGCCGGACCGTGGTGAGCGGGGGTGCGAAGTACTCCGACTCCGGGATGTCGTCGAAGCCGACCACCGCCACGTCTTCGGGAGTTCGTACACCCGCCTCCCGCAGGGCCCTCAACACCCCCAGTGCCATTTGGTCGTTGGCGACGAAGACCGCGGTCAGTCCCCGCCCCACCCAGCCCGCCAGTTCCTGGCCGGCACGATACCCCGACAGCGGACTCCAGTCTCCGCGCAGGAGCAACGGCGGTTCTATGCCGTCCTCTTCGAGGGTCGCCCGCCAGCCGGCCGCCCGGTCGGCGGCCTCCTGCCAGTCCTCGGGCCCGGCGAGATGCCAGACCTTGTGGTGACCGGCCGCCAGCAGATGGGCGGTGGCCAGTCGTGCTCCCAGGTCCTGGTCCACGGTGACGCAAGGGGTGCCTCCACCGAGACCGCTCCCCACGGTCACCACCGGGAACGGATGACGAAGTCCCGCGAGGGCCTCGACCGCCGACCGCTGGGGGGCGATGGCGACGACTCCCTCCACCCCGCCGTCACTGAGGTGGTCCAGGGCCTCGGAGAGGGTGTCGACGGTCAGTTTGCGCAGACTGACCGTGGAGACGAGGTACCCCTCGGCCCGCGCCGCCTCCTCGAGCGCGAACAGGGTGCTGGCCGGGCCGTAGAGGGTGGTGTCGGAGGCCACCACACCCAGGGTGCGGGTGCGTCGGGTCACGAGGGCCCGGGCGGACGAGTTGCGACGATAGCCCATCTCCTCGATCGCCCGCAGCACCTTTGCCCTTGTCTCGTCCCGGACGTTGGGGTGCTCCCCCAGGACCCGGGACACGGTCTGGTGGGACACGCCCGCCAGTCGTGCGACGTCGGCCATGGTGGGCCGCCGAAGCTGCGATGGTGCCACGGCCGCACCTCCTTGGCGGTCGTCCACGGATAAGACCTGCGCTCCGCCCCGTCCCGGGTCGGCCGGGGAGGCGAGTCGGGACCTGACGGTCACGACGATCACACCTCCCTGGATGTCGCTGGATGCCGATTGATGAATGCGGACGTCATTGTGAGCGCTAACAATTCATGGCGGTCAAGAGGGTTGCAACGGGAAGTCGTCACGGTTGAATAACGCGACCGGAAGGCGGGGCTCGAGGTGCCCACCGACCCCGGGGAGAGCGGTGCTCCGCGACAAACCCCCCGGCCAAAAGGGGTTGACGCGCTTGGGACGCGACTCTATCTTCAGCAACGAAACTTCGAACCGTGTACGAAATACCGGATGTTGACGTTGTTCGTGGGTGCCAAGGAGGACCATCCGACGACGAACAAAAGGCCGCACCGGATTCCTCCGATACGGCCTCTGACTCGCTGATGAGCAAGTCGGGACGACAGGATTTGAACCTGCGACCCCTTGACCCCCAGTCAAGTGCGCTACCAAGCTGCGCCACGTCCCGTTGCCCGTCTGACCTGGGGTTTCCCCTGGTTGAACGCGCAGGGAAACAATACCGCACCCGGGCCGGTGGGCGCGCACCCGTTTATTCGGCGGTCGGCAGCCCCAGCTCGGGGTAGGCCTCCAGCAGCCGGGTGGGGGCGGCCTGGCGCCAGGAGTCGGCCAGGATGTCGCGCAGTTCCCGCTCGTCCTCGACGGCGGTAAGGCGGGCCCGCACCCAGGCGAACTGCGCCTCGTGATCGGCGATCCAGAACTTCTCCGGCTCGGCGAGGACGAGTTCGTCGCGCTCCTCCTTCGGGCAGCGCACGGCGAGGGAGGTCTCGTCCTCGGGCAGGGTGGCGAACATCTTCCCCGCGACCCGGAACGTGGGCATGCTCCAGGCGATCTTCTCCGTGGTATCCGGCAGGGACAGGGCGATACGGCGTACGTCTTCGGCATCCGGCATGAGACGCACCGTAGCCGCCGCCACTGACAATCACCTGGTGGCGGACTTGTAGTAGAGCGTCGTCGGCCGCAGCACCCCCTCCGGGCTCGCCGCGTAGTCGGGTATCACCCCGGCCCGGGTCCACCCGGCGGAGCGGTAGAGGTGCTCGGCGGGGCTGTCGGTCTCCGTGTCCAGGTGCAGCAGGGTGCGGCCGGCCTCGGCGGCGAACGCCTCCGCCGTGGCCAGGAGCCGACCGCCCAGCCCGAGTCCGCGGGCGGCCCTGTGCACCATGAGCTTGACGACCTCGGCGCGGTGCCGGCTGTTGGGCTTGTCGGGGAAGGCCAGGCCGACGGTACCGACCACGCGGTCGCCGTCCTGGGCCACCCACACCGCGAGGTCACCGGCGGCCACTCCGGCCGCGCGCCCCTTCCACCAGGCGACGGCCTCGGCCCGGTCGAGCGGCGCGAGAAACCCGATCGAGGCGCCGCCGTCGACGGTGTCGGCCAGCAGGTCGGCCAACTCTTCGACGAGCAGGAGGACTAGGGGCGCGTCGGCGCACCGCACGGTCACCGTCACGGCAGTACCACCGCCAGCACGTAGCGCACCGCCCGGTCGCCCGCGCACCAGAACCGCGTCGGCCCCCACACCCGCAGCCGCAGGCAGTCACCCGCGTCCAGAAAGTGCTCGACGTCCTGCGCGGTCACGGAGAGGGCGCCTTCCAGCACCCAGATGTGCTGCTCCAGGCCGGGCACGGGCGGTCGGTCGTAGGCGATGTCGGCGCCCGGGGCTAGCCGCCCCTCGACGAGTTCGCCACGCAGCCCGGCGTGCGGAGGGGACACGGACCGCCGTACGAAGCCGGAGGCCCGGTCCTCCCAGACCCGCTGGTCGGCGGCGCGCACCAGCAGCGCGGGCTCCGCCTCCACCTCGCTGAGCAGTTGGGACATGGTCCGCCCGTAGACCGCGCAGAGACGGTTGAGCAAGGAGGCGGTGGGGCTGATCTCCGCGCGCTCGGCCCGGGAGAGGGTCGACCGGCTCACGCCACTGCGCTCGGCCAACTCCCCCAGGGACCAGCCGCGTTCGGCCCGCAGCTCGGCCAGACGGGCGCCGAGCCGTGTATCGACGGGGTCCATGGCGTCCTGTTTCATATTAGGGATGCTATCCCAGATACGAGACAACCGGGAAGGTCCACCTCGTCACTCCCGGCCCCCGAACGCCGCCAGCGTCCGTTCCAGCGCCGGCAGCGCCCGCACCACGCGCTTCGAGCGGATCAGCAGATCCCAGGCGGGCTCGAACTTCTTCCAGCCGCCCGCGTACGCGAGGTGCCGCAGCCGCTCGTGCCGGCCGGGCTGGGCCGCCGCACCGCGCCAGATGTTCGACCAGCGGTAGAAGTCGCGGTAGGCCTGCCAGTAGCCGTCCTCCAGCTGGCGGGGGGTCATGCCCTTGGGCCGGTAGACGACATGGCGGGTGTCGTACAGGTCCCAGTCGCGGTGCACGATGCGGTCCTCGGCCTCCAGCTGCTTCCACAGCCCCGTCGACGGATACGGCGTCATGATGTGGAAGGTCGCCGTCTCGATGCCCTGCGCGACGGCCCACTCCACGGTCCGGTCGAAGACGTCCGGGCCGTCCTGGTCGAGGCCGAAGACGAAGCTGGCGTTGACCATGACACCGGCGTCGTGCAGGCGTCGTACCGCGGCCGCGTAGTCCGTGCCGATGTTCTGGTTCTTGCGGCGCTCGGCGAGGTTGGCGTCGTTGACGGTCTCGAACCCCACGAAGAGACTGCGCAGGCCCGCCTCCACCGCCCGCTCCAACAGATCCGGCTTCAGCACGGAGTTGACCGTGCCGGCCGCCTGCCACAGCCGCCCCGTTCCCTTCATGCCGTCGAACAGGGCCTCCGCGAAGCGCCTGTTGCCGAGGAGATGGTCGTCGAGGAAGTAGAGGTGACGGCCGGGGAGGCGGTCGATCTCGGACAGGGCGTCGTCGACGGCCTGGGTGTAGAAGGACTTGCCTCCCTCGAAGAAGGCGTCCTTGTAGCAGAAGTCGCAGTGGTGCGGGCAACCGCGTGAGACGACGATGGAGTTGGGGACGAGGTACAGGTGCCGCTTGATCAGGTCCCGGCGGACGGGCGGGAGCCCCGCCAGGGTGCGCTGCGTGGAGTCGTAGCGGCGGGCGGGGACACCGTCCCGGAAGTCCTTGAGGAACAGAGGCCAGGTGTCCTCCCCCGGGCCGGTGAAGATCGTGTCGGCGTGGGCCGCGGCTTCGTCGGGGAGGGAGGTCACGTGCAGGCCGCCCATGGCGACGTGCACACCGCGGGCGCGGAAGTGGTCGGCGATCTCGTAGCTGCGGCGGGCGGAGGTGATGTACGGCTGGATCACCAGGAGATCGGGCGTCTTGAGCGCCTCCAGGTCGATGCGCTCCACATGCTCGTCGTGGAGGGTGACCTCGTCGTCGGGGTCCAGGTAGCCGGCCAGGGTCGCGAGGCCGAGGGGCGGGAACAGCGAGTACTTGATGGGCCGGAACAGCGGGCTCGTCGCCTCGGTCAGGGCCGGAAGGATCATCGTCACACGCATGCCAACCGAGACTGCGTGGGACCGGTGGCCGGTTCCCGACCCTCAACGCTCAGCGGCTCACGGATTCCCGCGCCGGGCGCCCCCTAGCCCTCCGCGGCCTCCCGCAGGGCGGCGAGGACCGGCCGGATCAGGGGGTGCTCCTCCGCTCCCCGCCTTATGGCCGCGAAGACCCGCCTGGTCGGCGCGACGCCGTCGACCGGGCGGACGACCACGCCGGTCAGATCCATCCCGCGCAGCGCCGACCGCGGGACGAGCGCCACCCCCGCGTCGGCCGACGCCAGGGCCACCACCGCGCGGAAGTCGTCCGAGGAGTGCTCGAGGCGTGGCTGGAACCCGGCGCTCTCGCAGGCCAGCACCACCACGTCGTGACAGGGGTTGCCGGGGTACGGCCCGATCCACGCGTCCTTGGCCAGTTCGGCCAGCGGCACCTCGGTGGTGTCGGCCAGCCGGTGGGTGACCGGGACGACAGCGTCGAAGGGTTCGGCGTACAGCGGTACGTGGGTGAGGCGGGGGTCGTCGGCGGGCGGGGCCCCGCGGTACTCGACGGCGACCGCGACATCGACCTGCCGGTCCAGCACCATGGGCAGGCTGGCGTCGCCCTCGGCGTCCTGGACGCGCAGCCGGATGCCGGGCGAGGTCTCGGCGAGGCGGGCCACGGCGGGCGCGACGACCAGCGCGATGCCGGTCGCGAAGGAGGCGACGGTGACCGTGCCGGCCGCGCCCGAGCTGTACGCGGCCAGCTCGGCCTCGGCCCGCTCCAGCTGGGCCAGGACCATGTTGGTGTGGCTGAGGAGGATCTCGCCGGCCGGGGTGAGCCGTACGCCCTTCGCGCCGCGCTCGACGAGGCGGTGGCCCGTCTCCTGCTCCAGGGCCGTCAACTGCTGCGAGACGGCCGACGGTGTGAGGTAGAGCGCGGCGGCAGCGGCCGTCACCGTGCGATGGTCGGCCACCGCACGGAGGATGTGGAGCCGCCGCGCTTCGATCACGGGACCGATTCTCCCAGGTTTGCCGGAGTGCTCACGCCTCCAGCTCGGCCCGCGCCGCGATGAACGCGTCCACCGCGCGGTTGACGTCGTCCGTGGAGTGCGCGGCCGACAGTTGCACGCGGATCCGCGCCTGCCCCTGCGGCACCACCGGGTACGAGAAGCCGACCACGTACACCCCGCGCTCCAGGAGCAGCTCCGCCATCCGGCCCGCCTTCGCCGCGTCGCCGATCATCACCGGTGCGATGGCGTGGTCGCCGGGGAGGATGTCGAAGCCCTCCTCGGTCATCCGGCGGCGGAACAGGGCGGTGTTCTCGCGGAGCCGGACTCGCAGGTCGGCGGCCGACTCCAGCAGGTCGAGCACCTTCAGGGAGGCCGCGGCGATCACCGGGGCGAGGGTGTTGGAGAAGAGGTACGGCCGGGAGCGCTGGCGCAGCAGGGCCACGATCTCGGCGCGGGCGGCGACGTAGCCGCCGGAGGCACCGCCGAGAGCCTTGCCGAGGGTGCCGGTGATGATGTCGACGCGGTCCATGACGCCGTGCAGCTCGGGGGTGCCGCGGCCGCCGGGGCCGACGAAGCCGACGGCGTGCGAGTCGTCGACCATGACCATGGCGTCGTAGCGGTCGGCGAGGTCGCAGATCTCGGCGAGGGGGGCGACGTAGCCGTCCATGGAGAAGACGCCGTCGGTGACGATCAGTCGGCGTCGCGCGTCGGTGGCCTCCTTCAACTGGGTTTCCAGATCGGCCAGATCGCGGTTGGCGTAGCGGAAGCGGCGGGCCTTGGACAGGCGGATGCCGTCGATGATCGAGGCGTGGTTCAGGGCGTCGGAGATCACCGCGTCCTCCGGGCCGAGCAGCGTCTCGAAGACACCGCCGTTGGCGTCGAAGCAGGAGGAGTACAGGATCGTGTCCTCCTGGCCGAGGAAGGCGGACAGCCGCGCCTCCAGCTCCTTGTGCACCTCCTGCGTACCGCAGATGAAGCGCACGGACGCCATGCCGTAGCCCCAGCGGTCGAGGGCCTCGTGGGCGGCGGCGACGACCTCGGGGTGGTCGGCGAGTCCGAGGTAGTTGTTGGCGCAGAAGTTCAGCACCTCACCGGGGCGCCCGCCCGCGGTGACGGCGACGGTCGCGGACTGCGGGGTGCCGATCACGCGCTCGGGCTTGTGCAGACCGGCGGCGCGGATCTCGTCGAGGGTGGCGCGCAGGTCGTCGCGCACGGAGTCGAACATGGGGGGAGCTCCTAAAGTGCTTTCACCGAAGGGGAGTTACGCAGTCCAGTCGAGGATGACCTTGCCGCCGCGGCCGCTCGCCGCGTCGGCGAAGGCCGCCTCGTAGTCGCGGTAGCCGTAGCGGCCGGTGATCACGGGGGCGAGGTCGAGGCCGCCCTCCAGGAGGACCGACATCGCGTACCAGGTCTCGAACATCTCCCGGCCGTAGATGCCCTTGATCGTGATCATCGAGGTGACGATCCGGGCCCAGTCGACGGGGAACTCCTGCGCGGGCAGGCCGAGCATCGCGATGCGGCCGCCGTGCGTCATGTTGGCGATCATGTCGCGCATCGCCTCGGCGCGGCCGGACATCTCCAGGCCGATGTCGAAGCCCTCACGCAGGCCGAGTTCGCGCTGCCCGTCGGCGATCGTCGACTCCGCCACGTTCAGCGCGAGGCTCACGCCGATCTTGCGGGCCAGCTCCAGCCGCTCCTCGCTCACGTCGGTGATCACGACGTTGCGGGCGCCGGCGTGCCGGGCCACCGCGGCGGCCATCAGCCCGATCGGCCCGGCCCCGGTGATCAGCACGTCCTCGCCGACCAGCGGGAAGGACAGGGCGGTGTGCACGGCGTTGCCGAACGGGTCGAAGATCGCGGCCACGTCGAGGTCCACGGGGACGCGGTGCACCCAGACGTTGCCGGCGGGCAGCGCGACGTACTCGGCGAACGCCCCGTCCCGTCCGACGCCGAGCCCCACCGTGGCCCGGCACAGGTGACGGCGTCCGGCGAGGCAGTTGCGGCACCTGCCGCACACCAGGTGGCCCTCACCGCTGGCCCGGTCGCCGATCCGGATGTCGGTGACGTCGCGGCCGGTCTCGACGACCTCGCCGACGAACTCGTGCCCGACGACGAGCGGGGTGCGGATCGCCTGCTGCGCCCAGCCGTCCCAGTTCCGGATGTGCAGGTCGGTGCCGCAGATGCCGGTGCGCAGCACCTTGATCAGTACGTCGCCGGGTCCGACGACGGGCTCCGGAACGTCCGCGAGCCACAGCCCCGGCTCCGCCTTCTCCTTGACCAGCGCCTTCAACGCAACGGCTCCTGTGGGTGAGGTCCCGGGCGTGGGCATGCGAAGGAACCCGCGCCGGGGAGAGGAGTGGATGTGATCAGCAATCTGCCGTACCGCGTGCCCGCGGTCCATCGAGGATTTCTTAAGCGCCGCCGCAGCTTTCCTTCACGTGGCACGCTGGACAAAACCGGCCGACAGACGTGGAGCTCCTGATGACCACAGCGCAGGACCTGATGATCGTCTCGATGGACGTGACACCCGTGCGCCCCGTGGGGCAGGGCGATCTGTCGCTCGCTCTCGCGGGAGCCGAACTGATCGACCTGGCCGAGTCCGGAGCAGTCGCCGTCGACGACGACCGCATCGTCCCCGGCCCGCCGTCGGCACCGGACGACCACCTTTTGGAGGAGGCCGCGTCGTCCCTCGTACGGGTGCATCCGTACGAGTCGGTCGACGACTGGCTGTGGCGGCGTGGCCGTGAGCTGTCGTCGGTTTACGCCGCCCGGATGGAGGCGGACGGGCTGATCACCCGGCCACGCCGCCGCGTGATCGCGGTCGGGTCCGCCCGGACGGAGCCCGCGGACTCACCGGCCCGTGGCCGTGCCACCGAACGCTGGGTGTCGGAGGAGCCGGTCCTCGCCGTCCTGGCCGCCGCCGTCGGTCTGCGGGAGGAGCCGGCCGACGGTTTCTCGGCGCCCTTCACGGACGCGGTCGAGACGGTCCTGGCGGCGGTCGGCGACGCGGTGGCGGAACTGGAGGCCGTACGGCAGCGCCGGACCATCGAGAAGGCGGCCTTCGACAACATCTGGCGGGGCGCCTGACGGGGACACGAAGGCGCACGGCTCACAGCGGGAACCCGTCGGCCTCCCGGCGTTCCAGCCGTCCGGCGAGGTCGGCCGCCGTCGCCTTGATGGTCTGCAGGCCGTCCTTCCCCCAGGGCCGGGGCGCCAGATCGGCGACGCACACCGTGCCGAGCACCATGCCGGACGTGTCGATCAGCGGGGCGCCGAGGTAGGAGCGGATTCCGTACTCGTCGACGACCGGGTTGCCGGCGAACCTCGGGTAGTCGCCCACGTCCTCCAGGACCAGCGCCTTGCGCCGCACGACGACGTACGGGCAGTAGCCGTACTCGCGGGCCAGTCGGCGGCCCACCTCGGGCTTGCCGCCGCGGGCGGCCCGGCCGCCCGCCGGGGTGTGCAGTCCGGCGAAGAACTGCCGGTCCTCGTCGATGAAGTTGACCATGGCGTACGGCGCGCCGGTCACCTCGGCGAGGTGGTCCGCGAAGGAGTCGAGGGCGGGCTCCTGCTGCTCCCCGAGGCCGAGTCGGCGCAGCCTGCGACTACGGGCGGGAGCGTCCTTGTCGTCGGGCGTGAGCAGCAGTCGACCGGCCGGGCGCGGCGGGTCGTAGCTCATGGGCGGACTCCGTGGCTGTGGACGTGCTTCATGTGCGGCTCCGGTGCGTGGTGTGCGGGGGTCACATGTGGGCGCCGCGGCTCGGCTGTGGCGTGGCCGGGGCGTGGGCGATGAGGTGCCGGACGAGGGTGAGCAGGGTCTGGACGCCGGAGGCGGAGATGCGCGCGTCGCAGCGGACGACGGGGACCTCGGGGTCCAGGTCGAGGGCGGCGCGCACCTCGTCGGGTTCGTAGCGGTGGCCGCCGTCGAACTGGTTGATCGCGATGATGAAGGCGAGGCCGCGTTCCTCGAAGAAGTCGACGGCCGCGAAGCACTCCTCCAGGCGGCGGGTGTCGGCGAGGATGACCGCGCCGAGCGCCCCCTCGGAGAGCTCGTCCCACATGAACCAGAACCGCTCCTGCCCGGGGGTGCCGAACAGGTACAGCACGTGTTCCGGGTCTAGGCTGATCCGGCCGAAGTCCATGGCCACGGTCGTCTCGACCTTGTTCTCGATCCCGTCGAGGTTGTCGGTCGCGGCGCTGACCGTGGTGAGCAGCTCCTCCGTACTGAGCGGCGCGATCTCGCTCACCGCGCCGACGAACGTCGTCTTGCCGACCCCGAACCCGCCCGCGACCAGGATCTTCAGCGCGGTGGGAAAGGGGACGGAGCCGTCCTCGTACTCAGAGCTGGCGTCGTAGTCCATCGAGCACTGCCTCCAGAAGAGCCCGGTCTGTCGGGTTGTGGTGGAACTCGGGGGGCTTGGTGGTCAGCGCCCCGCAGTCGACAAGGTCCGACAGCAGCACCTTGGTGACCGCCGCCGGCAGCTTCAGGTGGGCTGCGACCTCGGCGACCGAGACGGGTGCACGGCACAGGTCCAGTGCCTGCGCGTGCTCGGGGCCGAGGTAGCCGAGGGGGGTCGCCCCGGTGCCCCTCACCTGTGACATCAGGTCCAGCGCGATGGTGGGCCGGGTGCGGCCGTTGCTGATCGTGAAGGGGCGCACCAGCCGTCCGGCCGCGTCGTCGAGCCAGGGCCCGTCGCCGGCCGCCGCCACGCTCAACGCCTCATCGCCGGGGGTTCGACGGCATGCTGCCGAGGCGCCGTCATCAGGTACGGGCGGACGCTCTTGACGAGCATCGCCATCTCGTAGCCGAGCACGGCGGCGTCGGCCTCGCGGCCCGCGAGCACGGCGAGACAGGTGCCGGAGCCGGCGGTGGTGACGAACAGCAGCGTCGAGTCGAGCTCGACGACGACCTGCCGTACGTCCCCGCCGTCGCCGAAGCGGATGCCGGCGCTGCGGCCGAGGGAGTACAGGCCGGAGGCGAGGGCGGCCATGTGGTCGGCGCTGTCGGCGTCGAGGCCGTGGACGGACTTCACGAGGCCGTCGCAGGAGAGGAGGACCGCGCTGGTGGTGTGGGGTACGCGCTGCACGAGGCCGCTCATCAGCCAGTCGAGATCGGATACGTGGCCGGTCGTCGGCGCATCGCTCACCATGGTGGATCGACTCCTTGGGGTACGAAGGTCTGCGGGAGCGCTGGGGGTGGGGGTGGAGAGGGGGGTGCTCATCCGGCGGGTGCGCTCCCGTCGTGCCGGGTGGTGTGGTGGTCGGGGCCGGGCGCGGCCAGTCCGTCGCGCGCCTCATGCGTCTCGGGTGGCGCGGGCGGGCGCCCGGGGCGGGCCCCGGTTATGCGGCTCGCGTCCGGGCGCCGGACCTCCAGGGGCGGCAGGCTCCGGGGCGGCGGTACGGTGCGGGGCGCGGCTGCGGGTGCGTTCGGGGGTGCGGGGTCCGTGTGGGTGCCGTCCGACTCCAGGCTCTGCTGGGCCTCGGCGAGGCCGATCCCGCGCTGGAAGGCCGCCATCAGGCCCGGGTCGTGGCCGACGGGCTGCCGCTCGGCGTCCTGACGTGGCGCCGGCCCACCGCGCAACTGCGGTGCGATGTGTTCCTGAGCCCGCCGCCGCGGCAGCTGCGGCTTCCCCATCGTCCCGCGCACGGTCCCGACCCGCGGGGTGGGCATAGCCCCCGCGTTCTGCGCGACGATATGCCGATCCGCAGCCCGAATCCCAGGCACGGCCTCCGCAGGATTGGCCCGCTGCCCACGCCCACCACGCCTGGGGAGGGGGGCGGGGGCGGTGCGGCTGGGGTCCGGGGTGGGGGGCGCGGGGTGACTGGCGTCCGGGGCGGGGGGTGCGGGGTGACTGGCGTCCGGGGTGAAGGGCGCGAGGTAGCTGCCGTCGGCCGCCGGGGGTACGGGGCGACTGCCCTCCCGGGGGAAGGGCACAGGGAGACTGCCGTCCGACGTGAAGGGCGCGAGGTAGCTGCCGAAGGCTGCCGGGGGTACGGGGCGAGTGCCGTCCGATGCGGCAGGCGTGGGCCAACCGCGCTCCGGCCCGGGGGGCATGGGCCTGTCGGCGTCCGCAGCCGCGGGCGCGGGTCGGCTGCCGTCCGGCGCCGGATTCGCCGGGGGAGGCGTGGGTCGCGGGTGCTCGTTCGGGCGCGGCAGGGCGACGGGAGGGGCGGTCGGCTGGGCGGTGTCGAAGGCCGATGCGCTGTGCGGGCGCTGCCGCGACGGCGGTACGAGGGAACTGTCGGCGTCCGCGAGAGCGGGCGACCGGGGTACGGTCCCTCGGCCGACCTGGGTTGCCGCGCCGAGGGCGTCGGGGGCGGCCGCGCCGGGGATTACCGGTGCTGTGATGCCCCGGCCTTCTGATGCCGCGCCGGCGGCCAGGCTTCCCCGTGATGTCGCGCCGGGGGCGCCCGGCGTTGCCGTGAGCGGGGATCCGGGCGCCGTTCGCCCGGCGCTTCCCGGCGTCGCACTCTCGGAGGTTCCAGGAGTCGCGGTGCCCCGGGCAGCGGAGGCCACTGCGCCGGAGAGGCCCGACGTCGCGGCCCCGGAGACCCCGGGTGCGCTCCCCTGACTCACCGGTGCCGCCGTACTCCCCGGTGCTCCCGGGCCTGCCGCGGCCGTCGTCTCCGTGCCTGCGGGCACCGTCGCCCCCGTGCCGGCCGTGGCGGAAGCCCCCGGTGCGGTTCCCAGCACTGCCTGCGGGACCACGAGTACCGCCTGCACTCCGCCGTAGATGTTCGTCTGCAGCCGTACCCGGATGCCGTGGCGGCGGGCCAGTTGGGAGACGACGAACAGGCCGATGCGGCCGTCGGCGAGGAGGCGGGCGACGTTGACCTGGTCGGGGTCGGCGAGCAGGGCGTTCATCCGGCTCTGCTCCTCGACGGGCATGCCGAGGCCGCGGTCCTCCACCTCGACGGCGAGCCCGGAGGTGACCAGGTTGGCGCGCAGCAGCACCTGGGTGTGCGGCGCGGAGAACACCGTGGCGTTCTCGATGAGTTCGGCCAGCAGGTGGATCACGTCGGCGACGGCGTGGCCGCCCAGCTCGCCGTCGATCGGCGGGACGAGCTTGACCCGCGAGTACTGCTCGACCTCGGCGATGGCGGACCGCAGCACCTCCGTCATGGAGACGGGGTTGCTCCACTGCCGGCGGGAGACCGCGCCACCGAGCACGGCGAGGTTCTCGGCGTGGCGGCGGATGCGGGTCGCGAGGTGGTCGACGTGGAAGAGGCCCTTGAGCAGGTCCGGGTCCTCGATCTCGTTCTCCAGCTCGTCGAGGATCGAGATCTCGCGGTGCACGAGCGACTGGAGCCGGCGGGCGAGGTTGACGAAGACCTCGAGTTTCTGTTCGCTGCCGGTCTGGCTGGAGAGCTGGGCGGCCTGCACGACGGCGGTGACGGCTCCGTCGTGCGCACGGGACAGGTCCGCGGCGAGCAGTTCGAACTCGTCGGCGTCCTCGGGCGCACCGCCGCGCGGCTTGCGCTGCGGAGCACCCTCGCCCCGGCGCAGCGCCTCGACGAGGGCCCGCAGGTCGGCCTCGCCGCGGGCGCTGCTCTCGCGCAGCGCGCCGATGCGGTCGCTCACGCACCGGGCGGCGCGGTTGGCGGCGACGGCGGCGATCACGATGCCCGCGCCGGTCACGGCGATCGCGCCGGCCAGCACCCCCCACAGGGTGAGGCTGGGGCGTGCCCCGGTGGAGCGGACGGTGAAGAGCACGGCCGCGCAGGCGCTGAGGGCGACCGCGATCGGCGGGAGTACCGCCAGACGCAGGAGTTGGGGCCGTATGTGTGTCTCGGCCAGTGGCGGTACGGCACGGGGGACCGGCCGCCCGTGCCGCCCGCCCTCACGGCGGTCTGCGCGTGCGGCCGGTGCGCGGAGGTGAGACATCGGTGTCCTCGTACTGGTACTGGTCCGTCGGGCCGGTGTCGGTCGAGAGGGCCGAGAAAAAGGGGCCCTGCGTCGCCCGACGGCCACTGACAGTAGTCGCCGATGCGCCATGTGCGGTGGGCAGTTGACAAAGTGCCGCGCACGCCCTCCGGCTGTGGTAGGAGCGCTGGTACGACAGAACGACAAGTACCTCGAAGAGCCCAGCCTTGAAGGAAAAAGAAGCGGTCGGGGCTGTTCAGAAACGGTCGGAGATGCGCGCCGCGCAGAGGGCGCGCTCTCCGAGGGCGCGACCGCACATCACCCGATCGGGGGACGCCTCACGCCTTCTTCCCCGGTTGACGGGGAGCCGCGTCAGCGGTCACCCGCTAGGTCGACATCGCCCCGAGTGACCTCCGGGGCGACGTCTTGGGTGCCGGGGCGCCACGGATGTGCGAGGGGCGCGGACACCGCTCGCCACCAGGGGGCGGTGGGGAGCGTTCCCCCGGGCTCGAAGGGCTCGCCGGGGCGCGGGAACACGGCCGCCTGCCCGGCCTCCTCCGCGGCGTCCTGCGTCCACTCCCCCGGCTCCGCCCACGCGTGCAGGGCCAGGTTGAAGGTGCCCCAGTGGATCGGCAGCAGCACGCCGTGCGGCCGGCCGCCCTGGAGGTCGAGGTGGGCCTGGACGCCCTGCGCGGGCGACATGTGGATGTCCGGCCACGCTCCGGGATGCGGAGTGCGGTCCGTGTGGCCCTCGGGCCAGTAGTCGGAGTACGCGCCGATCTGGATCATCGTGGCGTCGAAGGGCCCGTACTCGGTGCCTATGTCCTTGAAGCCCTCGAAGTACCCGGTGTCACCGCTGTGGTAGATCCGGTGCTCGTCTCCGGTGACGGCCCAGGAGGCCCACAGGGTGTGCTGGGTGTTGCGCAGGCCGCGGCCGCAGAAGTGGCGTGCCGGGGTGGCGGTCAGGGTGAGGCCGCCGACCTTGGTCGCCTCGTGCCAGTCCAGCTCGCGCAGCCGGTCGGCGGACACTCCCCAGTGCTCGAGGTGGGCGCCGACGCCGAGCGGCACGGCGAACAGGGTGTCCGTGCCGGCCAGCGCCTTGATCGTGGGCAGGTCCAGATGGTCGTAGTGGTCGTGCGAGATGACGACGACGTCGACCGGGCCGAGCGCGGCCAGCGGCAGGGGCGCCGGGTGCAGCCGCTTGGGTCCGGCGAACGGGAAGGGCGAGCAGCGCTCGCCCCAGACCGGGTCGAAGAGCACCCGGTGTCCGTCGATCTCCGCGAGCACGCTGGAGTGGCCCATCCAGGTCAGCCGCAGGCCGGTGGCGGGCGGCTTGGCGATGTCGGCGAGCGTGGTGGCGTGCACCGGGATCGTGCCGGAGGGGGCGCGGCGGGGGCGGTCCTCCTTGTCGAAATAACGCTTCGCGAAGTCGAGGGCCGAGCCGGAGGGCCGGATCCGGGAGGGACCGCCGGGATTCTGGAAGACCCCGTCCTTGAAGTGGCGTGATCTGCGGATGCGCGCCATGCGCTCACCGCTCGGGTCCGCACCGAAGGCCGCGGGCTGCAGCGCGCGGAGCCCGGAGCTCGGGGAACGGAAACCGGTCACGGGACCTCCAGATGGAGTCGGGGGATCCCATTATGGTCGGCCCCACCGACAACCGGAGGCCGGGCGGGTCACGACCGACCCTCCTGTCCCGCCGCCGAGGACCCCTCCGGTCCGTTGACACGGCATCCGCAGGCTCTCGATACTGAATTACCGTTCAGTATTTGGGCCGAGGAGTCCGCATGCCCGCGTCGCCCCTGTTGTCCCTCACCTGGGTCGACCACGTCACCGGTCGCCCGGGCCATCTCGTCGTCGACCGGCTGGTGCGCGGCGTCGCGAGCGGTGGTCTGCGGATGCGGGAGGGCTGCACGCTGGACGAGGTCGCCGGGCTCGCGCGCGGCATGACCATGAAGGAGGCGCTGCACTACGACCCCGAGAGCCGTTACGTCCCCCTGGGCGGCGCCAAGGGCGGCATCGACTGCGATCCGCGGGACCCGGAGGCGTACGGGCTGCTCGTGCGCTACCTGCGCGCCATGCGGCCGTACATAGAGCGCTTCTGGACCACCGGGGAGGACCTCGGTCTCACCCAGGACCTGGTCGACCGGGCCGCCGCCGAGGCGGGGCTGGTGTCGTCGATCCAGGCCGTGTATCCGCTGCTCGACGACGAGGCCGCGGCCCGGCGGCGGCTCGCGGACGCGTTCACCGTGGAGGTGGACGGCATCGGCCTGGACGAGCTGGTCGGCGGCTGTGGGGTCGCCGAGTCGGCGCTCGCGGCCCTGGACCGGGCCGGTGTGCCGTACGCGGGGGCGCGGGTCGCCGTGCAGGGGCTGGGCACGATGGGCGGGGCCACGGCGCGGTTCCTCGCGCGCGCGGGACTGACGGTGGTGGCCGTCGCCGACGTCAAGGGCACGGTCGCCAACCCGGCCGGACTCGACGTCGAGGCGCTGCTGGCGGCGCGGGACGCCCACGGCACGGTCGACCGGGGTGTGCTGCGCCCCGGCGACCGCGAACTGCCGGGCGACGCCTGGCTGTCCGCCGACGCCGAGGTCCTGGTACCGGCGGCGGTCTCGTACGCGATCGACGCCGTGAACCAGGAGGGGATCACCGCACGTTGGGTGGTCGAGGCGGCCAACATGCCCGTCCTGCCCGACGCGGAGGCGCTGCTGACCGCGCGCGGGGTGACCGTGCTGCCGGACGTCGTGGTCAACTCCGGGACGAACGCCTGGTGGTGGTGGACGCTCTTCGGCGACATCGGCCCGGACGCGGACGAGGCGTTCGCGTACACGCGCCGCTCCATGCGGGCCCTGGTCGATCTGATGCTGGCCCGCGCGCAGGCCGACGGGACGACCCCACGCGCCGCCGCCCACACCATCGCCGAGGACCGGCTGCCGCTGATCGCCGAGCGGTTCGGCTGGTACCGCTGAGGACGGCCGAGCGGTTCGGCCGGGACTGGCGAGGGCACACGAGCGGTTCGGCTGGTACCGCTGAGGACGGCCGAGCGGTTCGGCCGGGACTGACGGGGGCGCACGAGCGGTTCGGGCGGGACCGCCGAGGAGGGTCGAGCGGTTGGGCCGGAGCCGAAAAGGAGAGGCCTTCCGGTTCTCGGGCACGGACCGGAAGGGGGCGAGCGGTTCGTGGGCACCGACCGGGGCGGACGAGCGGTTCGGCCGGGGCCGCCGAGGACGGCCGAGCGGTTCGGCCGGGCCGAAAGGGGAGGTCGGGCGGTTCGTGGGCGCCGACGGGGTGGACGAGCGGTTCGGGCGGGACCGCTGGGGGCGCCCACTGCGGAGGCCGGGCTAGGGTGACCGCGTGGCAAGAGTGCGGTTGAGTGTGGCGGAGCGGCGCGAGGAGTTGTTGCGGGCCGCCGTCGAGCAGATCGAGGCGCGGGGCGTGGCGGCGGTGAGGATCGCCGATGTGGCCTCGGCGCTCGGTGTGAGCAACGCGCTGGTGCTCTACCACTTCTCGACGAAGGAGAAGCTGGTCGCCGCCGCCTTCACCCGCGCCGCCGAGGACGACCTCGCGCATCTGCGCAAGCTCCTCGGCCGCCGCACGACGGCACTGCGGCGGCTGCGGTCGGCCGTGCGCTGGTATGCCCCGACGGGGCAGGCCAAGGGCTGGCGGCTGTGGATCGAGGGCTGGGCGGTGGCGCTGCGCGAGCCCGCCCTGCGGGAGGTCACCCGGGGCCTCGACCGGCGGTGGAAGGCGGCGATCACCGAGGTCATCACGGAGGGCGTGGCCGGCGGCGAGTTCGCGTGCCCCGACCCCACCGGTGCCGCCCTGCGGCTGACGGCCCTGCTCGACGGGCTCGCCGTGCAGATGACGTCGTACGAGGGTGGGGTGCCCCGGGTGCGCGCACTCGAGTGGGTCGACGACGCGCTGGCCCGGGAACTCGGGGTGGAGCGGGAGGCGTTGACGGCGTCGGATCGGTGAGCGCCGCACCGAGCGCCCGCCAGACCTCCCGATCCACCCTTCACGCCACCGCGGCGATCCGCATCCTGATGTCGTCCGGCGACAGGGTGCCCTTGGCCGTCACGTGGTCGCCCGAGGACTCCCCGCGCAGCCGCCGGCCGATCCACGGCACCAGATACTCGCGCGCCCAGTGCACGTCGTCCCGCCGCACGTCGAGGGTGCCGCGCACCGGGAGCGGAGGCCAGGGCTGCTCCGGGTCGGCGGGGACCTCGAGGCCGAGGGCCTGCCCGGCGCGCAGCGCCACGCGCGTGTGCCCCTCGGGAGACAGGTGCAGCCGGTCGTGGTCCCAGGCCCGGCGGTCCTGGACGGACTTCAGCGACCACAGGTCGAGCACGGGACAGCCGTACCGGTCGGCGACGGCGCGGACGTGCCCGTTGTAGGTGGCGATCTTGCCGCGCAGATGCTTGAGCACGGGGATGCCACGGGTGTCGAAGCCGGTCGTCACCATCACGGTGCCGGCCACGGCGGTCAGCGCCGCGATCGCCTGCTCGAAGCGCTCGGCGACCTCGTCCGGGTCGGTGCCGGGGCGGAGGATGTCGTTGCCGCCCGCACAGAAGGAGACCAGGTCCGGCGCGAGCGCGACGGCCTGCGGGAGTTGGTCCGCCACGATCTGGTCGAGGAGTTTGCCCCGTACCGCGAAGTTGGTGTACTCGAAGTCGCCCTCGGGCCGCCGGTCCGCGAGCAATACCGCGAACCGGTCGGCCCAGCCGACGAACGCCCCGTCGGGGCCGGGGTCGCCTACGCCCTCGGTGAAGCTGTCCCCCACCGCCACGTACGACCCGATCACTGATCTGCTGTCATTCTTCGAATCGTCTGCCACAGCAGTTCATGATTCACCCCCGAATGTGACCTACGCGACCGTAGGCAAGGGTTGACGGGCGGTGAGATAAGCCACTGCTAAAGAGTTTGCCAATCAGGGAATAGGGCGTCAGGCCTGCCGGTGCAGGGACCACACCCGGAATCCGCTGATCCGGAAGTGGCTCCAGGTCGTGCGGAACGCGAAATGCCCGCCGGTGTACGGCTCCGGGTCGGTGTAGTCGAAGACGAGCCGCCCGTTGTTCCACCAGCGCACAGTTGAGCCGTCGGAGACGATGCGGACGTGGTTCGGCTCGTTCGCGACGAGCAGCGGCTCGGTGTAGTCGTAGATCAGCGGGCGCACGTCCGCCTGGCCGACGTAACGGCGCAGCCGGGTGGTGGTGTTGGTGTTGGCGCCGTAGCCGACGTAGTACGTCTTGAGGTAGTCGTACTCGGCGAGCGCGCCGCCGCGCCGGGTGGCGAAGAGGTCGTCCGGGGAGCGGACGTCGACGGCGTTCCAGAAATTGTTGAGGTCCGAGACACGGTCGTTGACGCCGCCGGCGGAGACGGGGGTGGCGGTGTACTCCAGGACGTACGGAGCCTCGAGCGGCTGCCTGAACCAGATCGTCGCACCGGCGGGCACGTCGACCTCCAGGATGCCGCGGGAGGCGGTGACGGTGCCGCCCTTCTCGAGTTCGACGGCCCACCGGTCGAGGCCGTGGCGGAAGTCGTCGTGGGCGATGAGGCGGCGGTGGCGGGGCGTGGCGCTCGCGGTGGTGGCGGGGGCGAGGCCGGCCAGGGCGGCGCCGGCAGCCAGGGCGCCGAACGCTCTGCGCGTGGTCGTCACGGGAAACGGCTCCTTCTCGGGGTGAAGTGCGGGATGGAAAGCGCTTGCCATCTGACGGGGATCACTGTCTCCCGGCTCCGCCCTCGCTGTCGACACTCCTGGAACCCCTGCCACAGAACCGCAACGCGGCGATCATGAGCGAGCGAGTCCGGACACACCGAAGGCCGGACCCGGGGATCGGGGTCCGGCCTTCGGCAGCGTGTCAGGCAGGGGTGTGGTGCGGGGGTGCGGTGCTCCGTCAGCCGACGGTGACGCCGTGCGAGCGGAGGTAGGCGACCGGGTCCACGTCCGAGCCGTAGTCCGGGGTGGTCCGGATCTCGAAGTGCAGGTGCGGTCCGGTCACGTTGCCGGTCGCGCCGGAGAGGCCGACCTGCTGACCCTCGGTCACGGTCTGACCGGCGGAGACGGAGAGCGAGGACAGGTGGCCGTACTGGGCGTAGTAACCGTCGCCCAGCTTGATGACGACCTGGTTGCCGTACGCGCCGCCCCAGCCCGCGGAGACGACCGTGCCCGCGGCCACGGCCTTGAGGGACGTGCCGGTCGGGACGACGAAGTCGACGCCGGTGTGGTAGCCGCTGGACCACATGCTGCCCGCCATGTGGTACGGGGTGCCGATGGTGGCGCCTGCCACGGGGAGGGTGTAACCGCTGCCGGTGGAGGTGTCGTTGGACTGGGTGGCCGTCGTGGTCTTCGCGGCGGAGGACTTCGAGGACGTGGAGGTCTTCGAGGAGGCCGAGGGCTTGGACGCCTTCGACTCCGAGGAGGACGGCTTGCCGGTGCTCGTCGCGGCCTTCTTGCCTATGGAGAGCTTCAGGCCGGGGTGGATGAGCGACGGGTCGGAGCCGATGGCCTCGCGGTTGTCGGCGTAGAGCTTCTTCCAGCCACCGCTGAGGTGCTGGGCCTCGGCGATCTTCGAGAGGTAGTCGCCGGACTTCACGGTGTAGGTCCGCGCGCTCGCGTTGTCCGCGGCGGTCTTCTTCTCGGCGGCCTTCTTCTCCACCACCGGAGCGGACTGAACGGCCTTTTCGGGAGCGGACTGGGAAGGAGCGGCGTGGGCGCCGGTGGCCCCGAGAAGGGGGAGGGCGAGCGCTGCGCCACCGGTTCCGGCGACGGCGATGGAGCGGGTGAAACGTTGGGTCTTCGGGCGGCGGTGCTTACCCTTCGCGGGCATGGCGAATTCCTCTCCGGCGCCTGCGAGGTGAGCTGTCGGGTGCGAGCTGGAGATGCCCGGCCGCGCCGAGGCGCGGCTTAACCCCAAGCCGTTCCGGGAACCGGAACAGGCGGTCTTACCTGTGGGTCCCCCGCTCCTGCCGTGCACGGGTCAGTGGGTGCGGTTCTCCGGCGGCGGCAGGATTGGGCGTCCGTCCGGATTGGTGTGGAACGTAAGCGACCAGGACGCGAAGGGACAAGCAGAGGGTTGCGTGGCAATGCGCTTTTCGTGATCCGCCGCGAGAATCCCCGGTGACACTCCGTGTAATACGAAGGCACCGTTTTTCGTGAAAGCCCTTGAAAACCACCTGAATTACGTGGACATGACGGGCGACGCACGGTCACGGATATGACGCTAATCACGTGACGTCGCTCCAGACCCTTTTCTTTCAGAGCGAATTGGAATTAACCCTGCAATTCGGACAGAACTCTCAGATGCGGCGCAGCCGGAGAACTGCCGCATCCAGGTCACCCCGCAGTCCGGTGCGCAGCCCGTGGTGCAACAGCACGGCACCTCGATGAATTTCGCCCGTTTCGAGGCATTCGTACGAGGCTGTCGGGTCGAGCCCGCGCAGCCGCAGCGCCGGCACCGGCTCGCCGTGATGCTGCGCCTGCAGCCAGGCCAGGACGACGGACTCGTCCCCGCGGACGTACTGCACGGCACTGAGTCCGCCCCGCGGGGGCCGTAGCCGGTAAAGGTCCCCGTGCTGCACCAGCGGACGGATCTTCTTGTAGAGCTCCACCCACTCCCGGGCCTCGGCGAGTTCGTCCTCGGTCCACTGGGCGAGGTCGCCGCCGACTCCGAGGACGCCCGCCATGGCACTGACGAACCGGAAGCGCAGGGAGCTGACCCGGCCGTTGAGCTGAGTGTTGGGGCTGTCGGTGACCCAGGCGGCCATGACCCGCGCGGGGTGGATCTGGCTGAAGCCGTGCTGGATGGCGAGCCGGTCGAGGGGGTCGGTGTTGTCGGAGGTCCACACCTGGTCCGTACGGCTCAGCACGCCGAGGTCGATCCGGCCGCCACCGCCCGAGCAGGACTCGAAGGCGACACCCGGGTGCGCCGCCCGCAGCCGGTCCAGCAGGGCGTAGAGGGCGTTCACGTGGTCGACCCAGAGTCGCTGCGGATACTCCTCGCCCGGCCAGCCGGCGTCGGTGAAGCAGCGGTTGAAGTCCCACTTCACGTAGTCGATCGGGGCGCTGGAGAGGAGAGCGTCGAGCTGCTCCCAGAGATAGTCCTGGACATCCCGGCGGGCGAGGTTCAGTACGAGCTGATTGCGGAGTTCAGTCCGCTTTCGTCCCGGTTGGTACTGCACCCAGTCGGGGTGCGCCCGGTACAGCTCGCTGTCCGGGTTCACCATCTCGGGCTCGACCCAGATGCCGAACTGCATCCCGAGGGCGTGGACGTAGTCGGCGAGCGGCTGCAGGCCGCCGGGGAAGCGGTCCGGGTTGGGCCGCCAGTCGCCGAGCCCGGCGCGGTCGCTGGTGCGCGCCCCGAACCAGCCGTCGTCGACCACGAACAGTTCGACGCCGATGGTCGCTGCCTGCCGCGCGAGGGTCGCCTGCTGCTCCTCGGAGATGTCGAACTCGGTGGCCTCCCAGGAGTTGAACAGCACGGGCCGGTCCCGCTCGGCGTCCGGGACGACGTACGTCCGCTGGTAGGCGTGCCAGACCCGGCTCGCGCCGCCGAAGCCGCCGTCGCTCCACAGGCCGGCGAAGACGGGCGTGGTGTACGACTCCCCCGCCGCGAGGCGCAGCAGGCCCGAGTCGTCGTACCCGGCGCCGCCGGTGATCTGCACGCGCGCGTCCGGGAGTTGGGCGACGGCGATCCGCCAGGAGCCGGACCAGCCGAGCGCACAGCCGTAGACCTCGCCGCGCTCCTCGGTCGCGTCGGTGTCGAGGGCGACCCACGGGAGGTGCTGGTGACCGGTGTGGCCGCGACGGCTGCCGATCACCTTCTCACCGTAGGTGAGGGGGGAGGACGTCAGCCGGGACTCGGCGGCCCAGCGGCCGTGCAGCTGCGACAGGCGCCAGCCGTCACGGTCGGGCAGGGTCCAGGTGGCGGAGTCGGCGCGCAGCAGCTCCAGGGAGGCGGGTCCCTGGTTGTCGAGCGTGACCCAGCGCTCGACCACGTCGTCGCGGATGCGGTAGTGCAGCGTGACGAGCAGCCCGGCGTCCCGGAAACGCAGTCGCAGGAGGTCGCCCTCGGTGTCGTACGCCTCGAAGCGCCACTCGGTGCCGCGCCGCTCGTCGGTGCGCACGGACAGGGCGGGCCGGGTGAAGCGCGGGCCCCCCTCGACGGGGTACTCCTCGCGGCCGTCGAGCGGGGACTCGAAGGGCCAGTAGTCGGGCAGCGGGCGGACGGCGAGGGCCTCGGCGTCCGCCAGGGCGATTCTCGGGCCCCAGTGCAGATGGAGGAGCTCGTGGTCCTCGGTGACGTGGACGGCGTAGCTGCTCGTGGGTCCCGAGAGCAGCCACGTACGGCCGTTTTCCGCGATCTCCAGCATTCAGGCCTCACAGATCCGAACAGGTGCGATCAAGCACCAACATCATCAAGGTCCGGAGGCGTTCCGGGCAACGCCTGTGGACAACGCGTCGCCGCGGCATGCCACCCGTAATCGGCCTGTGGACAACTCGTTGGCCCGTAAATCGGTGTCGTATGGTCGAGACCGCACCCCGTCGGTCATTCGACGAGCCGCGCAGGCGGGGGCCGACTGGGAGGAGCCCCCGTGACGCAGCAGGTCCCGTCGACCGAACCCGAGCTGGCCGGGGTGCGCAACTTCCGCGACGTGGGCGGACTGCCGACGGCAGACGGACGGCGGGTGCGGCACGGAGTGCTGTTCCGCAGCGGCCATCTCGCGCACGCGACCGACGACGACGCCGCGTTCCTCACCACCCTGGGCCTGCACACGATCTTCGATTTCCGCAACGCGGCGGACCAGAAGCTGGAGGGTCCGGACGTCGAGCTGCCGGGCGTGCGCAATGTGAACCTGCCGCTGTCCGACCCGGCGGACGGCTCCGAGTTCTGGAAGATGGTCCGCGACGGCCACGCCGACCAGCTGCGCGAGATCCTCGGCGACGGCAAGGCCGCCCACCGGATGATCACCTCGTACCGCACGATCATCAAGGAGCGCACGGCCGAGCACTCCCAGGTGCTGCACGCCCTCGCCGAGGACAGCGTCCCGGCCCTGATGCACTGTGCGGCCGGCAAGGACCGCGCGGGGCTGTCCATAGCCGTGACGCTGCTGGCCCTGGGCGTGGAGCGCGAGGCGATCGTCACCGACTACCTGGAGTCGAACGCCAAGCACCGCCGCTACAAGGTGCACCGCGGCGGCTCCTCCGCCGGCGCCTACTCCCCCGAGGTCATGGAGCTGCTCAGCCCCCTCTTCGACGCCCGCGCCGCCTACCTGTCGGCGGCCTTCGAGACCATCGAGGAAACCTGGGGCGGCGTCGACCCCTACCTGGAGCAGGGGCTGGGACTCGCCCCGAAGACCCGGGACCGGCTGCGCGGGCGGCTCCTCGACTGAGGTCGAGCCGCGTCCTCTAGTGCCGGGCCCCGGCCTCGAACAGCAGCCAGATGAAGGCGGCGAGGGCGTGTCCCACGGCGATGTAGATGATCAGCCGGACCCAGAGGGCACGAGGGAACTTCTGTTCGATGTCGCTCATGGCGTTTCTCCCGTGGTGGGGCCGAGGCAGAGCGTCGCCGTGGGGCTCTGCAGCAGCGTGTGGACGAAGAGGAGTTCGACCCCGTCGGGGTCCCGCGCGGCGATGCGGTGCGGGGTAAGCGAGTCGAAGTGCGCACTGTCGCCCGGCCCGAGCCGGTGCGCGGTGTCGCCGAGGCGCAGGAGCAGCCGCCCCTTGAGGACGTGCAGCCACTCCTCGCCGGGGTGCACGCGCACGATGTCGCCCTGCGAGCCGTGCGGCACATGGACGCGCAGGGCCTGCATCCCGCGCCCGGGGGCGCCGGCCTGCCAGTATGTCCAGCCGCCCGCCGCGGTCGGCTCCATGTCGGTGGCGCGTACGACGGCGTCCCGGTCGGCGGCCGTCTCGCCGAGCAGCTCCGAGACCGTCGTACCGTAGATACGGGCCAGCGCGAGCAGCATCGGCAGGGAGGGCTGGCGCTGCCCGGTCTCCAGTCGGGAGAGGTGGGCGGCTGAAAGCCCGGCGGCGCGGGCCGCGGCCTCCAGGGTGAGGGAGGCACGCCGGCGCAGGGCCCGCAGCCTGGGCGCGACGACGGCCTCGACGCCGGGTTCGGCCCCGGATTCGGCCCCGGTCCCGGTGTCGGGTTCGGAGGAGCTCATGCCTCCATTGAGCCGGAGGTTTGCCTCTGCGGCAAATTCCTTGCCTCAGAGGCAAACCCAGCGAGCCCTACCGGTTCGCCACCGCCTGCTTGATCAGGGTCTTGCCGAAGTCCCACATCAGCCCGCCCCCACCGTGGGCGTCGTCCATCACCTCCGTGAAGGCGTCGACGAACCGGTCCACCTCGCGCTCGCCGATGATCAGCGGCGGGATCAGCTTGATGACCTCCAGGTGGTCGCCGGAGACCTGGGTGAGGATCCTGTGCCGCTGGAGCAGCGGGACGACCACCATCTGCGCGAAGAGCCCCTTGCGGGCGGCCTGGAGCATCGCCCAGCGGCTGCGCAGCTTCAGCGACTTCGGCCGGCCGAACTCGATGCCGATCATCAGGCCCCGGCCGCGGACGTCGGCGAGCAGTTCGTACGTGTCGACCAGCGCGGCGAGCCGGGACCTCAGCAGCTCCCCGGTGGCGCGCGCGTTCGCGACGATCTGCTCGTTCTCCATGACCGACAGCACGGCCAGGCCCGCCGCCATCGCCTGCGCGTTCGATCCGAAGCTCGCCGAGTGGACCAGCACCCGGTCCATCGACGAGTAGACCTTCTTGAAGATCCAGTCCTTGCCGAGCGTGGCCCCGACCGGCACATAGCCGCCCGAGAGCGCCTTCGCCACGCACACCAGGTCCGGCTCGACGCCGTCCTCGTGCTGGTGGGCGTAGAAGTCGCCGGTTCGGCCGAGTCCGGTCTGCACCTCGTCCGCGATCAGCAGCGCCTTGTGCCGGTGCAGCAGTTCCTGCGCGGCGCGCAGGTAGCCGGGCGGGGCCTCGTGCACGCCCTTGCCCTGGATCGGCTCGACGACGAGGGCCGCCACATCGCCCTTCTTCAGCTCCCTCGCCAGAGCGTCGAGGTCGCCGAGCGGGACGGCCGTGTCGGGCAGCAGCGGAGCGAAGCCGTCGCGGAAGCCGGACTCGCCGTTGACGGACAGCGAGCCGGTGGTCAGCCCGTGGAACGCGTGATCGCAGTACAGGATCCGGGGCTTCCCCGTCGCGTACCGGGCGAACTTCAGCGCCGTCTCGACCGCCTCCGTGCCGCTGTTGCCGAAGAACACCCGGTCCAGGTGCGGACTGTGCGTGAGCAGCCGCTCGGCCAGCAGCCCGGGCAGGGGCTGGCAGTCGAAGCGGGTGAGGTCGGCGAGCTGGGCGTCGAGGACGTCGTGCAGCGCCCTGCGGACGACGGGGTGGTGGCGGCCGAGGCCCATCACCCCGAAACCGGCGAGCATGTCGAGGTAGTCGTTGCCGTCCGCGTCCCAGAAGTAGGCGCCCTCACCCCGCTCGTAGACCTTGTCGAAGCCGATGGTGTGCAGCATGCGCGGGAGCTGGTGGTTGAGGTGTTTGGCGTGCAGCTCGTAGCGCTCGGCTCCGCGTGCGGCGAGCAGGGCGCCGAGGTCGAAGTCCCCGGCCGGGCCCGACGGCTGCGACGCGGATTCGGCGGTTGTCATTCCTGTTTCTCCTTGGACAGCTCTTCCTCGACGGCCCTGCCCGCCTCCCTCGTGGCCAGGCTCGCGCCGATCCGGCCGGCGACCTCCACCGGCGTGAGGCCGATGTCGGCCAGCACCTCGCCCCGCTTGGCGTGCGCGAGGAACTGCTCGGGGATGCCGAAACGGCGTACCGGCACGTCGACGTCGGCGTCGCCCAGGGCGAGCGCGACGGCGGAGCCGACGCCGGCCGCTCGGCTGTTGTCCTCGACGACGGCCACCAGACGGTGCTCGGCGGCGAGGCCCGGAAGGGCCGGGTCGACCGGCTTGACCCAGCGGGGGTCGACGACCGTGCACGTGATCCCGCGCGCCTGAAGCAGCTCGGCCGCTTGGAGGCACACGGGAGCCATGACACCGACCGCGACGAGCAGCACCTCGGGCCGCGGCGCGCGGTGCAGCACGTCCATGCCGCCGACGTGGTCGACCGCGGGGATCTCCGGCCCCACCGACTCCTTCGGGAAGCGGACCAGGGTCGGTGCGTCGTCCACCGCGACGGCCTCCCGCAGCTGCGCGCGCAGCTGCTCGGCGTCGCGCGGGGCGGCGATCCGCAGCCCGGGGACGGCCTGGAGCACCGACATGTCCCACATGCCGTTGTGGGAGGCACCGTCGACGCCGGTGACGCCGGCCCGGTCCAGCACGAACGTGACCCCGCAGCGGTGCAGGGCGACGTCCATCAGCAGCTGGTCGAAGGCGCGGTTGAGGAAGGTGGCGTAGACGGCGACGACGGGGTGCAGTCCACCGGTCGCCAGGCCTGCCGCGCTCACCGCCGCGTGCTGCTCGGCGATGCCCACGTCCCACACCCGGTCCGGGAACCGTTCGGCGAACGCGCCCAGGCCCACCGGGTGCAGCATGGCCGCCGTGATCGCCACGACGTCGTCGCGCGCCTCGCCGATCCTGACGATCTCGTGGCCGAACACCGACGTCCACGACGGCCCGCTGGAGGGGACGAGCGGCGCGCAGGTGAGCGGGTCCATCACGCCGACGGTGTGGAAGTGGTCCTCCTCGTGCGCGAGGGCGGGCTCGTAGCCGCGTCCCTTCTCGGTGAGGCAGTGCACCAGGACCGGCCCGTGGAAGCGTTTGGCGCGCCGCAGCGCCGACTCCACGGCCTTGATGTCGTGCCCGTCGATCGGGCCGACGTACTTCAGCCCGAGGTCCTCGAACATGCCCTGCGGGGCGAAGGCGTCCTTGAAGCCCTTCTTCGCGCCGTGCAGCGACTCGTAGAGGGTGCTGCCGACGACCGGGGTCCGCAGCAGTACGTCCTTCCCCCAGGCCAGGACCTTCTCGTAGCTGTCGGTGGTGCGCAGGGCGGCCAGGTGGTTGGCGAGGCCGCCGATGGTCGGTGCGTACGAGCGTTCGTTGTCGTTGACGACGATGATCAGCGGCCGGTCCTTGGCGGCCGCGATGTTGTTGAGCGCCTCCCAGGCCATGCCGCCGGTCAGCGCCCCGTCGCCGATGACCGCGACGACGTGCCCCTTCTCGCCCTGCACCTGGCGGGCCTTGGCGAGCCCGTCGGCCCAGCCGAGCGCGGTGGACGCGTGGCTGTTCTCGATGACGTCGTGCTCGGACTCCTCACGGGACGGGTAGCCGGACAGGCCGCCCTTGCCGCGCAGCTTGGAGAAGTCCTGACGTCCCGTCAGCAGTTTGTGTACGTAGCTCTGGTGTCCGGTGTCCCACAGGATGCGGTCGACCGGCGACTCGAAGACCCGGTGCAGCGCGATGGTCAGCTCCACCACGCCCAGGTTCGGTCCCAGGTGGCCGCCCGTTCTGGCGACCGCGTGCACCAGGAACTCCCTGATCTCCTCGGACAGTTCACCGAGTTCCGCCTCGGACAGCGCCTTCAGGTCACGTGGTTGCCGGATGTTCTCCAGGATCGTCACGCTCGGGCCCCCTCTCGGTCCGTGCCGTTCAACTCACGGTGACGGTCGGTTCCCCCGACGCGGCGCCGTCCTGCTCCATCTGCTCGGCGATCCTCATCGCCTCCTCGATGAGGGTCTCCACGATCTTCGATTCGGGCACGGTCTTGACGACCTCGCCCCTGACGAAGATCTGGCCCTTGCCGTTGCCGGAGGCGACCCCCAGATCCGCCTCCCGCGCCTCGCCGGGGCCGTTGACCACACACCCCATGACCGCGACGCGCAAGGGGACCTCCATGCCCTCCAGGCCCGCGGTGACCTCGTCGGCCAGTTTGTAGACGTCGACCTGGGCCCGCCCGCAGGACGGACAGGAGACGATCTCCAGACGCCGCTGCCGGAGCCCCAGGGCCTGAAGGATCTGGATGCCGACCTTGACCTCCTCGGAGGGCGGCGCGGACAGCGACACCCGGATGGTGTCCCCGATGCCCCGGGAGAGCAGCGCCCCGAACGCCACCGCCGACTTGATCGTCCCCTGGAACGCTGGGCCCGCCTCCGTGACGCCGAGGTGCAGCGGGTAGTCGCACCGGGCGGCGAGCTGCGTGTACGCCTCGACCATGACGACCGGGTCGTTGTGCTTGACGGAGATCTTGATGTCCCGGAAGTCGTGCTCCTCGAAGAGGGACGCCTCCCACAGCGCCGACTCGACGAGGGCTTCCGGGGTCGCCTTCCCGTACTTCTGCAGCAGCCGCCGGTCCAGCGAGCCGGCGTTGACACCGATGCGGATCGGGGTGCCGTGTTCCTTGGCGGCTTGCGCGATCTCCTTCACCCGGTCGTCGAACTGCTTGATGTTGCCGGGATTCACCCGGACGGCCGCACAGCCCGCCTCGATCGCGGCGAACACGTACTTCGGCTGGAAGTGGATGTCCGCGATCACCGGGATCTGCGACTTGCGGGCGATGGTCGCGAGGGCGTCAGCGTCGTCCTGCGTGGGGCAGGCGACCCGGACGATCTGGCAGCCGGACGCGGTGAGCTCGGCGATCTGCTGCAACGTGGCGCCGATGTCCGACGTACGGGTCGTCGTCATCGACTGCACCGACACGGGGGCCCCGCCCCCGACGGCCACCGGCCCGACCTGGATACGCCGCGACACGCGCCGCTCGGCGATCGGCCGGACCGGTACCTCGGGAACGCCCAAGGGGATGGCCGTCACGGCGTCACTCGCGGTTTCCGGAGACGGTCTCGCGCATGGCCCGCAGGGACTCCTTCAGGGAGCCCATGGTGGCGAGGACGGCGGTGGGCTCGTAGCCGCAGTGCGCCATGCAGTTGGCGCAGCGCGGATCCCTGCCGCGGCCGTACTTGTCCCAGTCGGTCTCCTCGATCAGCTCGCGGTACGTCGGCACGTACCCGTCACTCATCAGGTAGCAGGGGCGCTGCCAGCCGAAGAGGGAGTAGTTCGGGATCGCCCACGCGGTGCACGGGAAGTCGACCTTGCCCTCCAGGAAGTCCAGGAAGAGCGGCGAGTGGTTGAGCCGCCAGCGGCGCCGGTTGCCGCCCGAGAAGGCCTTCTTGAACAGTTCGCGGGTCTGCTCCACGCCCAGGAAATGCTCCTGGTCGGGCGCCTTCTCGTAGGCGTAGGCGGGCGAGATCATCATCTCGTCGACCTTCAGGTCGTCGTTGAGGAAGTTCAGCACCTCGATGATGGTCTGCGGGGTGTCGGTGTTGAAGAAGGTCGAGTTGGTGGTCACCCGGAAGCCGCGCCGCTTGGCCTCCTTGATGGCCTCCACCGCCTCGTCGAACACCCCCTCCTTCGCCACGGACTCGTCGTGCCGCTCACGCAGCCCGTCGATGTGCACGGCGAAGGCGAAGTACGGGGAGGGCTTGAACTTGTCCATCTTCTTGCGCAGCAGCATGGCGTTGGTGCACAGGAAGACGTACTTCCTCTTCGCCACCAACTGGCGCACGATCTCGTCGATCTGAGGGTGCATCAGCGGCTCGCCGCCCGCGATGGACACCATCGGGGCCCCGGATTCGAGCACCGCTCCGACGGCCTGGGCGACCGGCATACGCTGTTTGAGCACACCGGCCGGGTGCTGGATCTTGCCGCAGCCCTCGCATTTCAGGTTGCAGGCGTAGAGGGGTTCGAGCTCCACGATCAGCGGAAACTTGTCCCGCTTACGGAGTTTCTGTTCGGCCAGGTATGTAGCGACCTTGATGGACTGGCGCAGCGGCATGGCCATGAGGCTCACCTCCGGGGGAGCAGCACATTACGGTGCCATTCGAAGAAAACAGGCAGGACAGAGCGAAGGACGCGGAAGGCTGATATTCCACCGCGCACCGTGCCGATCCGGACGAGTTCATGTTCTGGAGCGTCCACGACCACCCGGACGGCCGCAACCGGGCGCTCGCCCGCGTGGACGGCGCTCAGGAGCGTGGCCGCGGACTCCATGTCGACCGCGATTGCGCCGGTCGCGCGCAGAGCGGACCGTTCGTGTCCGCGCACGACGTGGTCGGAGCCCACCAGGGGGCCGGTGTGGACCGTACGCCCGGGCAGGGTGCGCACCAGTTCCTTCACGAGCAGCTCGGTCGCCACACAGGGGACGTTTCCGCGGGGGTCCCGGGTCTCCTCGGCGACGACCAGGTCGCCGGGGTGCATACCGGGGGCGAGCCCCGCGCAGAAGCCCGTGGCCAGCACGGCGGCCCCGCCGATCACCGGGTCGGCCAGGACCCGGCCGACGGAGCGTTCGGCCGCCCGGGGTCCCATGCCCGTCCGCAGGACCGTGACCGGCCCGCCGGCTGCCCACTCGATCGGTTCGGCTCCGGGGCGCGGAAAGCCGGTGTCGAGAGCTCGACCGTGCTCAGCCCCTCCTGCGTCGGGGCCTCCGCGCGCTCGAGCTCTCGACACCGGCGCGCCCCTCCGCCTCACGCTGCGGTCGCCCATGCGCAGGGCGAGGTGCTCGATGCCGAGCGCGCAGGCGATCAGCAGCGGGGCCGGGGCGGGCTTGGTGGTCATCAGCTCCCCTTGGCCTCGGCGGGCGGCTGCCGGTCGGCGAAGGGGTCTCCGTGCAGGTAGCGGCCGAGAGCGGTGAGCGGGAAGACCTGGCGATAGAGGTGGTAGTTGATGGAGAAGTCCCACGGGAAGCCGGTGCCGGTGAAGTAGGGCTCGTCCCAGGAACCGTCCTCCCGCTGGGTGGCCGCGAGCCACTCGACGCCCCGCTCGACGGCCTTGGAGTCCTTCTCCCCCGCCGCCAGCAGGGCCATCAGCGCCCAGCCCGTCTGCGAGGCGGTCGAGTCGCCCCGGCCGCTCCACTCCTTGACGTGCCGGTAGGAGCGCAGGTCCTCACCCCAGCCGCCGTCGTCGTTCTGGACGCTCTCCAGCCAGGCCACGGCCCGCCGGATCGCGGGGTGCGAGCCGGGCAGGCCCGCGGCGGTCAGGGCGGGCACCACCGACCCGGTGCCGTAGACGTAGTTGACACCCCAGCGCCCGAACCACGAGCCGTCCGGTTCCTGTTCGGCGAGCAGCCACTCGATTCCGCGGCGGGTGCGCGGGTCGTGGGTGAGTCCCTCGACGGCGAGCATCTCCACGACGTGCGCGGTGACGTCCGCGGACGGCGGGTCGATGACCTCGCCGAAGTCGCAGAACGGCAGCCGGTTGGGGAACGGGCTGGTGTTGTCGACGTCGAAGGCGCCCCACGCCCCGTTCTTCGACTGCATGCCGAGATTCCAGCGCACCCCGCGCCCGATGGCCCGGTCGACGCTGTCAGGGTCCGGGTGCTTGACGCGGCGCAGCGCGAGGGCGACCTCGGCGGTGTCGTCGATGTCGGGATAGTTGTCGTTGTGGAACTCGAAAGCCCAGCCGCCCGGCGGCAGTTGGGGTCGCTTGACGGCCCAGTCGCCGGGCCGGACGATCTCCTCGCCGAGCATCCAGTCCGCTGCCCTGACGACTTGGGGATGATCAGCGGGCACCCCGGCGTCGACGAGGGCGATGGTCGCCAGGCAGGTGTCCCACACCGGCGACTGGCAGGCCTCGATCATCCGCGCACCGTCCTCGCGCCAGACGGCGAACCGGTCCAGGGAGGCGAGTCCCTCGCGCATCACGGGGTGTTGAAGGTCGTAGCCGAGCAGGTGCAGCGCGATGAGGGAGTACACAGCGGGGGGCTGGATGCCGCCCCAGCAGCCGTCGTTCTCCTGGCGTTCGATGATCCAGCGGGCGGCGGTGTTCATCGCGGCCCTGCGCAGTCTGCGCGGGGCGACTTTGCGCAGCGCGTGCAGCGCCTTGTCGAGACGCTGGAAGGCGCCGTCCCAACTGGCCACGGGGGCCAAGGGCTTGTGCGGGTTGGGGTTGCCCGGGTCGGTGTGCAGCTCGTCGAGGGGGAAGGGCGCGGGCCGTACCGGGCGCTTCGCGGAGACGACGGTGAGCGGCACGATGGTCTGCCGGGCCCAGCAGCCGAAGTCGTAGATGTTGAGCGGCACCCACTTCGGGAAGTAGATGAGCTCCGGCGGGAGTTCGGGCAGGTCCTCCCACTTCCACCAGCCGAACAGGGCCAGCCAGATGCGGGTGAAGACGCGGGCGGCGGCGATGCCTCCCCGGGCACGGATCCACTCCGACGCCTTCGCCATGTGGGGGTCGTCGGGGGCGTCGCCGGCCAGGCGGAGGGCGACGTACGCCTCGATGGTGGTGGAGAGTTCGCCGGGTCCGCCGTAGAAGGTGGCCCAGGTGCCGTCCTCGCGCTGTTCGCCGCGGATGAAGAGGGCGGCGGCCCGGGTGGTCGACTCGTCGCGGATGCCCAGGAACTGACGGAGCAGCAGGTCCTCGGCGTCCATCGTGACGTTCGTCTCGAGGTCGCCCTTCCACCAGCCTTCGGCGTCCTGGCGGGAGAGCAGGAAGTCGGTGGCGCGCCGGACCGCGCGCGTGGCGGCTTCGTGGACCCCGGCCGCCGCGGGGACATTGCTGTCGGTTTCGCTGGCCGCGGCAGCGCGGGGCGGCAGGGCCCCGGTGCTTCCGTCGGTCGTCGCTGTCATGGCTTCCCCTTCGTGCAGTGTGCAAGTGGTGCTGTCTGCTGTGGGTCCGCCGTCGGCCGGTGCGCGGGTGTCCGCGACACCGGCCGGCGACTACGCGAGGAGTATTCGACCGATAGTGATCATCTCTTTCGTACGACGACGAAGTCCGCGAGCGCCGTGAACCGGGCCCGCACGTGGTCGGGCATGTCGACGGCGTCGAGGGCTTCGATGGCGATGGTGTGCTGACGACGTGCCTCTTCGGCGGTCCACTCGCGGCCGCCGGCCTCCTCGATGAGGGCCGCGCGGGCCGCGAACTCCTCCTCGGAGAAGTTCTCGAAGTCGCTGCTCTTGGCGTCCGCGGCGAGCATCTCGCCGAGCCGCTCGGAGGCGGCGCCGCCCGCCGCGAGCGCGGCCACGACCGGCAGGGACTTCTTGCGCTGGCGCAGGTCGCTCCAGGTCTGCTTGCCGGTGGAGACCGGGTCGCCCCAGATGCCGAGGAGGTCGTCGACGGCCTGGAAGGCGAGACCCAGGTGGTAGCCGTACTTCTCCAGCGTGTCGGCGGTGTGCTCGTTCGCGCCGCCGAGCACCGCGCCGATCGAGCTGGCGCAGGCCAGCAGGGCGCCCGTCTTGTTGCCCTCCATCTCCAGACACTCCTCGACGCTGACGCGGTCGCGGTGCTCGTAGGAGATGTCCTGCGCCTGGCCGTCGATCAACGCGCGTGTGGCGGTGGTCAGGCGGCGGGTGGCCCGGCCGGCCTCCACCGTGCCGAGTTCCAGCAGGACCTCGTTGGCGAGGGCGAACAGGGCGTCGCCGACGAGGATCGCCTGGGCGGGGCCGTGCACCTTCCAGACGGTGTCGCGGTGGCGGCGCTGCTCGTCGCCGTCCATCAGGTCGTCGTGCAGGAGCGAGAAGTTGTGGACCAGTTCGACGGCGACCGCGCCGGGCACGCCGACCTCGGGCGCCGCCCCGGTGACCTCCGCGGACAGCACGGCCAGGGCGGGGCGTACGGCCTTGCCGCCGTCGCCGTCCGTGGGGTTGCCGTGGGCGTCGATCCAGCCGAAGTGGTAGGCGGAAACAGTGTCCATGGGCGACGCCAGGCGGTCGATCGCCGCGCGCAGTACCGGGGTGGCCAGGGTCCGCCCGCGCTCCAGCAACGCGGTCACGTCCACCGGTGTCCTCCGGGCGGCCGTCGAGGCCGGGGGCACAGTGGGCACAGTCTCTCCTCTTGTTGCGGTACCGGAGGTGCGTTGACCTGCCGAGCCGTGCTGATCGAACGTCACGCTGCCTCCTCGAAGCCGAAGAGGTGGCGGGGGCGGGGCCGGCCCAGAGCGCTCAGCGCGGCGTCCGCCGCGCTCACACCGCTGCGGACCGCGCTCTCCATGGTCGCGGGCCACCCTGTGGCGGTCCACGCTCCGGCCAGGTAGAGGCCGGGGGCCTTGGTGCGGGCGCCGGGCCTGAGCCGTCCGACGCCGGGGGTGGGCGCGAACGTCGCCGTGCGCTCCCGGGTCACGAAGAAGTCCCGCACCTCGGCGCCCCGCGCGCCGGGCAGCAGCCGCTCCAGTTCGGGCAGGTAGCGCTCACGCAGGACGGCGACGGGCTCCTCGATCTCGTCCTGCGCGGCCGACTGCGACAGGGCGAGGTACTGGCCCTCGCGCAGCCCCGACGCCTCGGTGCGGTCGAAGACCCACTGCACCGGGGAGCCGAGGGCGGTGAAGAACGGGCGGGCGAGCACCTTGCGGTCGTAGACGACGTGCACGTTGAGGATCGGCGCGGTGTCGATCTCCAGCAGGTGTCCGGGCGCTTCGAGCGCTCCGTCCGGCAGCAGTCCGTGCGCCTCCCGCTGCGGTACGGCGAGCACGACCGCGTCGGCCCGGAGCGTCTCCCCGGGAACCTGAACGCTCCAAGTCCCGTTTTCGTCAGTAGAGATGGAGGTGACTCGTGTACGGACTTCGGTACGCACGCCCGCGGAGTCGAGCGCCTTGCGGGCCAGCCGGTCGTGCAGTTCGCCCAGCGGTACGCGCGCCCAGCCGATGTCGGCCGCGCCCGGGTCCGACAGCAGACCGGTCTTGAACACCATCGCGGCGAGCCCCAGGGAGGCGTCGCCCGCGACCGCGTTGAGGGTGGCGACCCCGACCAGGTCCCACAGGGCCTCGACGGCACGTGCCGACTGACCGTGCGCGGTCAGCCAGCTGCCGAAGTCCTGTGCGTCCAGGGTCGGATCGGCGAGGTCGAGCCCCTTGAGCGCGAGCGCGGCACGGCCGACCTTCGCGCGTTCGGCGAGCGAGAGGTGCGGATACGTCGCGAGGCTGCGCCCCAGATGCAGGGGCACCGGCAGCGCGTCGCGCCGCAGCCTGCCCAGCCGCCGCCCCTCGGGCTTGGTGATGTCGAGGACGGGCACGTCGAGACGGTCCTGCAGCGGAGCCAGCGCCGCGCCCTCGATCCGGTCGAGGAACCAGCGGTAGGCGGTGCAGCAGCGCAGATAGACGTGTTGGCCGTTGTCGACGGTCAGTTCGCCGCGTCGGAAGGAGAAGGCGAGGCCGCCCAGTCTCGGCCGGCCTTCGAGCAGGGTCACGCGCACACCGGCGTCGGCGAGCGCGAGCGCGGTGGTGATGCCGGCGAGCCCGCCGCCCACCACGACGGCGTCCCTCCCGCCGTGGGTTCCGCGCTCATGGACACCGTCTCCGGGAGCGTCCGCGAGCAGCCGGTCGGGCCGCGTGCCGTCGGTCATCGTGCACCCTCCCCTGCGGCCCCGCCGAGCTGCGACGAGCATGCGCGGCGAGCCGTCGCAGTCAGGGACGCCGCCCCGCGCCGGAGGGTTGCGTGCCGGATGCGGCCGGTGCGGCCGCCTCGGCGCATGTCGTCGGTGCGGTCACCTCGGCCCATGTCGTCGGTGGAGTCGCCTCGGCCCAGGATCTCCATCAGGCGCGCCTCCTGACGGTCCGCCGGGACACATGCCGGGTGACGTGCCGGGTGTCGAGCCCGGAAAGACCGCGCACGGCCACGTACGCCTTCTCGCGTCCGGGCAGCGAGACCCGGCCGCGGAGCACGGCCTCCGGGTGGCGTTCGATGCGGTCGAGCAGACGGCGGTAGATGCCGGCCATGGCGGCGACACAGGCGCCGCTGCGCCGGTCGAGCATGGGCAGCAGCCGGTAGCCCTCGGCGAAAAGAGCGCGGGCCCGTCGCACTTCGAAGTGCACGAGGCCCGCGAAGTCGGAGCCCTCCGGTGGTGTCGGCCCGCTGAACCCGGCCGAGCAGCCGAACTTGGCGAGGTCGTCGGCGGGCAGATAGGTGCGGCCGCCCTCGGCGTCCTCGCGGATGTCCCTGAGGATGTTGGTGAGTTGCAGCGCGAGGCCGAGCGTGTCGGCGTACTCCGGAGCGCGCTCGGCGCCGCGCGCCCCCGGTTCCGTACCGAACACGCCGAGCGAGAGCCGCCCGATGGCGCCCGCCACGCAGCGGCAGTACACCTTCAGGTCGTCCCAGGTCTCGTAGGCCTCACCGCGTACGTCCATGAGCACGCCGTCGATGAGCTCGTCCAGGCCGCCCAGCGGGATCGGGAAGGCCCGGGCGGCGTGGGTGAGGGCGACGGCGACCGGGTCGGTGTCGTCCTCGTCGATCTCGTCCTGGCGGATCCGGGTGAGCAGCGCCCTGGTGTCCTCCAGTCGCGCGGCTTTGACGTCGTCGCCCAGCGCGCCGTCGCCGATGTCGTCGACACGCCGGGAGAACGCGTAGAGCGCCGACATCGCTCGGCGCTTGGGCGTCGGCAGCAGTCTGATGCCGTACGCGAAGTTACGGGCCTGCTGTCCGGTGACGGCCTCGCAGTAGCTGTAGGCGGCGAGTACCGGTGCGGACACGTCTGGTGGTGACTCCACGGTCCGGATCACCCCTCTCCTCGCAGAGTCAGGCCCACCTCGCGCAGCAAGCGGAGCTTGCCGGGCTTGGGCGGGCCGGGAAGTACGTCGTATTCGGCGGCGGAGATCGCGCGGATCGCCGCCCTCCCCCCCGCCACGAACCCCGCGAGCAGCAGCTTGAGTCTGCCGTGGACGCTACCCACCAGAGGGGCGCCTTCATTCAGGAGGTCGCGGGCGCGTTGCGCTTCGTAGGCAACCAGTGCGCGCACCGATGCGCTCGCGGTGTTCGTGGCGAGATCCGCCTCCTGGACGTGAAAGCGCTTCATGTCCGCGGCGGGCAGGTAGATGCGGTCGCGGCCGAGGTCCTCGGCCACGTCCTGGAGGTGTTCGACGATCTGCAGGGCGGTGCAGATCGCGTCGGAGCGGCGGATGCGCTCGGGCGTGGCGCTACCGGTGACGGCGAGGACGAGCCGGCCGACGGGGTTGGCCGACAGTTCGCAGTAGGCGAGGAGGTCGTCGTGGGTCTCGTAGCGCCGCACGAGTTGGTCCTGCCGGTTGGCGGCGATCAGGCCGAGGAACGGCTCGGGGGTGAGCGAGCGGAGGTGGACGGTGGGCTGGAGACGCCGCAGCAGGGGGTGGCGCGGGGTGCCGTCGAAGACGCGGTGGAGGTCGGCCTCGAGGGCGTCCAGGAGCACCAGCCGGTCCTCGGCCTCCCGCGGCGACACGCCGAGGAGGCGGGCGTCGGCGCCGCCGGGGGCGAGGTCGCCGTCGCCGATGTCGTCGACGAGGCGGGCGAAGCCGTAGACGGCCATGAGGTCGGCGCGCCAGGCCCGGGGCAGGAAGAAGGGCGCCACGGGGAAGTTCTCGTCCGCGGCCTTGTCGAGCGTGCCGCGCTCCGCGGCGCCGGTGCGCGGCGTGTCGGTGCCCGTCACCGTCGGCTGCCCGGCGCGGGGACGGCACGTGCTGCGTTGAGCTGGGGAGTTTCCGTAGCCATTGCCGTCACATCTCCCGTTCTACACTGCCGACCCAATGCACACTATTTCGGACACGCCGCCCAGCCGTCCGCACGGTGGCGCTGTCGAAGGGTGTCGCGCATTATCGCCCCACTTGCCGCGTTTCGGCACCGGTACAGCTTACGTTGTACAACGCGCCGAGGTCCGAGGGGGTGTCCCGCGCATCACAAGAACACACCGATTGGCGTCAAGATTCCTAGGCATGACCGGAGTTGACGTTTCCTTTGCAGACGCAGGGCCCCGCCGGAACAGTTCCGGCGGGGCCCTGGCCGAACGGGCTACTTGCCCGTGAACTTCTCGTACTCCTTGAGGACCTCTTCGGTCGGGCCGTCCATGCGCAGTTCGCCGCGCTCCAGCCACAGGACGCGGTTGCAGGTGTCGCGGATCGACTTGTTGTTGTGACTGACCAGGAAGACCGTGCCGGCCTCCTTGCGCAGCTCGCGGATGCGCTCCTCGGAGCGCTTCTGGAACTTGCGGTCACCGGTGGCCAGCGCCTCGTCGATCATCAGGACGTCGTGGTCCTTGGCCGCGGCGATGGAGAAGCGCAGGCGGGCCGCCATGCCGGAGGAGTAGGTGCGCATCGGCAGGGTGATGAAGTCGCCCTTCTCGTTGATGCCGGAGAAGTCGACGATGTCCTGGTAACGCTCCCTGATCTCCTCACGGGACATGCCCATGGCGAGCCCGCCCAATATGACGTTCCGCTCGCCGGTGAGGTCGTTCATCAGGGCGGCGTTCACGCCGAGGAGCGAGGGCTGGCCGTCGGTGTAGACCTTGCCCTTCTCCGCGGGCAGCAGACCGGCGATGGCCCGTAGCAGCGTGGACTTGCCGGAGCCGTTGGAGCCGATCAGGCCGATGGCCTCGCCCCGGTAGGCGACGAAGGAGACGCCCCGCACCGCGTGCACCTTGCGCACGCCGCGCTCCTCGCCGCGCTTGACGATACGGCTGAGGGCGGCGGTGGCGCTGCCCTTGCCGGTCTTGGCTCCGTTGACGCGGTAGACGATGTGCAGTTCGTCCGCGATGACGGTGGGAATCTGCTCGGTCTGCTGCTCAGCCACGGCCGTACCTCTCCTCCGCCTTCCAGAAGTACACGAAGCCGCCGACGGCGAACAGCGCGGCCCAGCCGCCCGCGGCCGCCCAGACGTGCTCGGGGAGGTTCTCGGAGCCGTAGCCGTCGATGAGCGCGAAGCGCATCAGGTCCATGAAGATCGCGGCCGGGTTCCACTGCAGGATGTTGGCCAGCCACTGCGGCTTGCCCTCCAGCATGATCGGGATGGAGAACATCACACCGGACGCGTACATCCACGTGCGCATCACGAACGGCATCAGCTGGGCCAGGTCCGGGGTCTTCGCGCCGGCCCGGGCCATGATCAACGCCAGGCCGGTGTTGAAGAGGAACTGCAGGGCGAGCGCCGGCACGATCAGCACCCAGGACAGGTCCGGGTAGCTGCCGAAGGCCGCCGCCACGATGAACAGCACGACCATCGAGAACAGCAGCTGCTGCAGCTGCTGGAGCGCGAAGGAGACCGGCAGGGACGCGCGCGGGAAGTGCAGCGCGCGCACCAGACCGAGGTTGCCGGAGATCGCGCGGACGCCCGCCATCACCGAGCTCTGCGTGAAGGTGAAGACGAACACACCCGTCACCAGGAACGGGATGTACACCTCGCGCTCCATACCCCGGTCCGCCTCGAGGATGACGCCGAAGATCAGGAAGTACACCGCCGCGTTCAGCAGCGGGGTGACCACCTGCCACAGCTGTCCGAGCTTGGCCTGGCTGTACTGGGCGGTCAGCTTCGCCTGGGAGAAGGCCAGGATGAAGTGACGCCGCCCCCAGAGCTGGCGGACGTAGTCCCTCAACGAGGGCCGCGCGCCGCTCACGGACAGCCCGTACTTGGCGGCGAGCTGCCGCGGAGGGAGGCCCTCGTCGGGCGACGGAGGCGCACTCACCGCGACTCCACCGTCATGCGTTGTCTCACTCACAAGTGGAAACTTTCGTCTTCGAGATGCACAGCCTGTGCGGGCCTGGCATGAGCCGGGGGCCGTGGTACGGCCCGAATGCTCTCAGGAACGAGCTTGTCAGATGACGGGAGGCCGTCCCAGTCGCGTCAGCCGCCACACCGTACGCCACTTCATGGGCCTGCGGGGTCCGCAAGGCGTGGACCAGCCCTCCTTGAAGCCGCCGAACCACGCCCTCAGCGCGGGCCGCGAGGGGCGGCGCGCCAGCGTGAGCAGCAACCAGACCCCGAGGTAGACGGGGACGAGGAGCGCGGGCAGATTGCGGCGGGCCAGCCAGACCCGGTTGCGGGCGACCATGCGGTGGTAGACCGCGTGCCGTGAGGGCGCGGTCGTGGGGTGGTACAGCACCATGTCGGACCGGTAGTCGATCATCCAGCCCGCGTCGAGGGCCCGCCATGCCAGATCGGTTTCCTCGTGGGCGTAGAAGAATTCGTCCGGGAGCCCGCCGACTTCCTCGAAGACCGTCGTACGGACCGCGTTGGCGCCGCCGAGGAAGGTGGTGACCCGCGAGGAGCGCATCGGGTCGGAGGCGCGCAGCCGGGGGACGTGGCGGCGCTGGGTGACGCCGGTGTCCGGGTCGGCGATGCGGAAGCTGATGATGCCCAGTTCCGGGTCGGCGGCGAAGGCCGCGCGGCACAGCTCGGCGGTGTCGTGGTGGGCGAGCAGTCCGTCGTCGTCGAGGAAGAACAGGACGTCGACGTCGCGGCCGCCCGGGCCGAAGGCCTCGATGCCGACGTTGCGGCCGCCGGGGATGCCGAGGTTCTCGGGCAGCTCGACGGTCCGTACGCCCTCGGGGACGTCCGGGACGGGCGAGCCGTTGCCGACGACGACCACCTCGACCCGGTCACCGTCCTGCTTGGCGACCGAGTCGAGGAGGGCGCGCAGCTCATCGGGGCGGTTGCCCATGGTGATGATCACCGCGCCGACCTTCGTGCCGGTCATCGCAGCCTGCTGGAGGCGAGGATGGACACCAGGTGCAGCACGGTCTGCAGCATCGCGATGCCGGCCAGCACCGCGACGCCGAGCCGGGAGTAGAACAGGTCGCCGCGCATCTGGTCCACGACGGCGAGGACCAGGATCAGCAGGGACGCCTCGATGCCGAGGATCAGCCGGTGGAACTTGAAGGCGGCGGCGGCCCGGCGCGCCAGCGCCATGCCGGAGGAGCGCATCTCGGCGGCGGCCTCCTTGACCGGCGGCAGTCCGCCCTGGTGGCGGGCGACGCCGACGAGGTCGGTCTCGGCCTTGATCAGGATCGCGCCGAGGGCGGCCAGGGTGCCGAGGAAGGCCCACAGCCAGTCGATCCGCCCGCTGCCCCACAGGTCGGCGGCGCGCAGGCCGAAGCCGACGAGCACCGCGGCGTCGGTCAGGTAGGCGCCGACCCTGTCCAGGTAGACCCCGCCGAGCGAGTACTGCTGCTTCCAGCGCGCGATCTCGCCGTCGACGCAGTCCAGCAGCAGGTACATCTGGACGCAGAACACGCCGAGCACGGCGCCCGCGATCCCCGGCACCAGCAGGGCCGGGGCCGCGAGCACGCCGAAGACGGTCATCAGGTACGTGAGCTGGTTGGGCGTGACCCTGGTGTTCACCAGGTAGCGGTCGACCCGCAGGGACACCTCACGCATGTAGAGGCGTCCCATCCAGTGCTCACCGCTGCGCCGGTCCTTCACCCCTGCGGGGTGGACGACCGGACGGAGTTCAGCTACCGATGGCCTTGACATAGTCGGCGTACGTGTCCTTGATCTGTTGGGTTCTGAGGTCGAGGTGTTCGAGGATCGTGTAGCGGCCTGGCCTGGTCTGCGGGGCGAACTCCACGGCCCGGACGAACTCGTCCACCGTGAAGCCGATCTCGTCCGGCGTCACGGGCAGCCCGTGCCGACGCAGCACCTCGGCCATGTAGGCCGACTCCTCGTGGGCTCCGCGCAGGTACATCGCGAAGGCCGCGCCCAGGCCGCACTGCTCGCCGTGGGCGGCGGCACGCTTGGGGAAGAGCAGGTCGAAGGCATGGTTGATCTCGTGGCAGGCGCCGGAGGACGGGCGGGAGTCGCCCGACACCGACATGGCGATGCCGCTGAGGACCAGCGCCTCGGCCAGCACCTGGAGGAAGTCGTTGTCACCGATGCCGCCCGGGTGGCGGAGCACCGCCTCGCCGGCCTGACGGGCCATCGCGGCGGCGAGGCCGTCGATCTTCTCGCCGTTGACGCGGTTGGCGAGCTCCCAGTCCGCGATCGCGGAGATGTTCGAGATGGCGTCGCCGATACCGGCGCGCACATAGCGGACCGGGGCCTCGCGGATGACGTCCAGGTCGATGACGACCGCGATCGGGTTCGGCACGCCGTAGGAGCCGCGGCCCGCGTCGTTGTCGAGGGTGGCGACCGGCGAGCACAGGCCGTCGTGGGCGAGGTTCGTCGGTACGGCGACCAGCGGCAGGCCGATGCGCGCCGCGGCGAACTTGGCACAGTCGATGATCTTGCCGCCGCCGAGGCCGACGACCGCGTCGTAGTGGCCGGCCTTTATCTCGCCGGCCAGCCGGATCGCGTCGTCGAGGGTGCCGCCGCCGACCTCGTACCAGGTGGCGCCGGGCAGGCTGGGGGCGATCCGCTCACGGAGCTTGGCGCCGGAGCCGCCGCTGACGGCGACGGCGAGCTTGCCGGAGTGCGAGATGCGCTCGTCGGCGAGCACGCAGCCCAGGTCGTCGAGGGCACCCGGGCGGATGTCCACGACGACCGGCGAGGGGATGAGCCTGGTCAGTAGTGGCACGCGATCTCCCGTCCCCGGGCGAGGTCTTCGTGGTTGTCGATCTCGACCCACCGGACGTCACCGATCGGTGCGACGTCGATGCGGAAGCCTCGGTTGACGAGTTCCTGGTAGCCGTGCTCGTAGAACTGCTGCGGGTCGGTCTCCCACACCGTCTTCAGCGCGTCGCCGAGTTCGGCGGCCGCGTCGCCCTCGATGAGGGTGACGCCGATGTACTCGCCCGTGGCCTCGGCCGGGTCCATCAGCTTGGTGATCTTCTGGACGCCCTTGTCGGGGTCGACGACGACCTTCATCTCCTCGTCGGCCAGCGACTTCACGGTGTCGAGGGCGAGGATGATCCGCTTGCCGTCGCCGCGGGCGGCGAGCAGCGTCCGCTCGACGGAGACCGGGTGGACGGTGTCGCCGTTGGCGAGGATCACGCCGTCCTTGAGGGCGTCACGGCCGCACCACAGGGAGTAGGCGTTGTTCCACTCCTCGGCCTTGTCGTTGTCGATGAGGGTGAGCTTGAGGCCGTACTTCTCCTCCAGCGCCGCCTTGCGGGCGTAGACGGCCTCCTTGCGGTAGCCGACGATGATCGCGACCTCGGTCAGGCCGATCTCGGCGAAGTTGCCGAGAGTGAGGTCCAGGACCGTCGGTTCGCCCTCTATGCCCGCGGGCCCCACCGGCACCAGCGCCTTGGGCAGGCTGTCGGTGTAGGGGCGCAGACGCCGTCCGGCGCCGGCCGCCAGCACGAGGCCGATCATGCGGGTTCTCCTTCATCGTGTACGGCGGGCGCGCCACCCTTGTGGGCGGACACCCAGTAGCGGATGCTCTCGACGAGCACCACGAGGGCGACGGCCACGGCGAGGGCCGTGAGCGCTGCCTTGAACTGCGAGGCGGTGAGGAGCGCGGCGAGGACGGTGACGAGCAGCGTCCGTCCCTCGTGCCCCCCGATGGCGCGCACCAGCCAGGCCGGGGGCGCTCCGGCGTCGCCGCGGATGCGGTACACCGTGTCGTAGTGATGGTAGGCGACGGCCGCCACCAGCCCGAAAGCCGCAGGAAGGGCCCCGTTCACCCCCGCTTCGGCCGCCAGGATCAGGACGGTGCCGTATTCGGCGGCGCGGAAGAACGGGGGGACCAGCCAGTCCAGGGTGCCCTTGAGGGGGCGGACGACGGCCAGGGCGGCGGCCAGGACGTAACCGACGGCGAACACGGCGGTCTGCCAGCCGGCGCCCCAGAGCAGCGCGGGGATCAGCACGAGCACGCCGCCGACGGCGGCTGCGCCGGCTGCCGGCGCGTGGCTTTTGCCACTGGCCCGGCGCACCAGCAGTTCCACCAGCGGCCCGCTGTCCGTCAGGTCCGCCAGCGCCTTCGCCGCCCTGTCCGTGCGCTGTGCCTTGCGCGTCAGGGACCGCAGCACCCGGCCGGCCGTCGTGTACGTCGCCGCGAAGGCGCAGCCGACGAGAAGGACGTAGAAGGTGATCCGCGGTGTGGTGGCCGCCGTGAGCACGGCGATCATGGCCCATCGTTCGCCGATGGGCAGGACTATCATCCGGCGCAGCCAGACGGTCCAGCCGACGCTGTCGAGCTTGTCGGAGAGGGCGGCGGTGGGGCTGGTGTTGGCGGTGGCGTCGTGGTTGGCCTCGTTGAAGGAGAAGTCCACGATGTGCCGGCAGCTCTGCAGGACCATGGCACCGAGGGCGAGCGCCCACACGTCGTCGCCGCCGCGGGCCGCGCCGAGGGCGAGGCCGGCGTAGTAGGCGTACTCCTTGGCCCGGTCGAAGGTGGCGTCGAGCCAGGCGCCGAGCGTGGAGTACTGCAGGGAGTAGCGGGCGAGCTGACCGTCGGTGCAGTCCAGGACGAACGAGGCGATCAGCAGGACGCCGGCGGCGACGAACCCGCCGCGGGTGCCGGTGGCCGCGCAGCCGGCCGCGATGAGCGCCGTGAGCAGGGAGGCGGTGGTGACCTGGTTGGGGGTCAGGCCTCGGCGGGCGCACCAGCGGGCGATGTAACGGGAGTAGGGGCTGATGAAGTAGGTGGTGAAGAAGCCGTCGTGGGCCTTCACGGCCGACTTCAGGCGTACGGCCTCGTCGTCGACGGCGGCGACGGCCTGCCGTGCCTCGTTGCGGGCCTGCGGGTCGGCGGGGACGGCGGCGACGAGGCTGCCGAGCGTGGGGCGGTGCAGCGGGGTGTCGTCGGCGTCGAGGGCGGTGACGATGCGGTCGGCGAGGCTGTCGACGTCCCCCACGCTCGACTTCGCTCGCGCGGGGGCGCCCCCACGTGCGGTGCCGCCGCTCGCGGAGTTCTCGCGGGCCACCGCGCGGGTCAGCGCCTGCCGGCCGGCCGCCTGGGCGGTCACGGCGCCCGGGATCGCGGCGAGCGGGAAACGCGGGTCGGTGAGGGCGAGGCGCAGCGCGTGCAGATGGCCGACGAAACGGGCGTCGACCACGGCGACCCGCTGCTCGGTCGGCACCTGGGCGAGGAGCGTCTCCGCGTCCGTGGGGTCGGCGGCGACCCGGACGTCGAATCCGAGGGACCGCAGATCCCCCTCGATCGACGATCCCGGGACCGGCTGACCGGTGAGGATGGCGGTCGACAACCGAACTCACTCCCTGGGTCCCCGACGCGTCCGCGCCGGTCGTTGCACGATGGGGGCGCCCCTTGGCTGCACCGGACGGGATGGCTCCACCAGGCGGGCGGCATGTCGGCAGAGGCTATCGGATGCCGGGAAGCGGGCGTTCACCGCCTGTTCACGGCACCGTTGACGGGGTCCGCACCAGCCTTTGCCGAGATCATCATGGGTGATGCGCGACCCGGCCCACAAACCGCGCCCCCCATCCCTCGCATCAGGGACATTGCGTCCGGCCGCGCCGGGTCGGCATAGGGTGGGCGACCATGACGTGGCTGATCACCGGCGGAGCCGGATACATCGGGGCCCATGTGGCACGGGCCATGGCCGGGGCCGGGGAGCGGGTCGTCGCGCTGGACGACCTGTCGGCCGGGGTTCCCGCGCGGCTGCCGTCGGACGTCCCGCTGGTGCGGGGCTCGTCGCGGGACAGCGAGCTGCTGAAGCGGGTCCTCGCCGCGCACGCGGTCACGGGTGTGGTGCATCTCGCCGCGCGCAAGCAGGTCGCGGAGTCGGTGGCGCAGCCGACGCGGTACTACCAGGAGAACGTGGGCGGTCTCGCCTCCCTGCTGGAGGCGGTCGCCGAGGCCGGGGTGGAGCGGTTCGTCTTCTCCTCGTCGGCAGCCGTGTACGGCAACCCCGATGTGGACCTCATCACCGAGGACACCCCGTGCGCCCCGGTGAACCCGTACGGCGAGACCAAGCTCGCCGGGGAGTGGCTGGTGCGGGCGGCGGGCCGGGCGCACGGCATCGCGACGGTGTGCCTGCGCTACTTCAACGTGGCGGGCGCGGCCGCGCCCGAGCTGGCCGACACCGGTGTCTTCAACATAGTCCCGATGGTCTTCGACCGGCTCACCCGCGACGAGGCCCCGCGGATCTTCGGCGACGACTATCCGACGCCGGACGGCACCTGCGTCCGTGACTACATTCACGTCGCCGATCTCGCCGAGGCGCACCTCGCGGCGGCCCGGCGGCCCGGCGGGCGCAGCGGTGACCTGACGGTGAACATCGGCCGCGGCGAGGGCGTCTCGGTGCGGGAACTGGTCACGCTGATCGGCGAGGTCACCGGCGACACGCGGCCGGCCCTGGTCGAGGCGCGCCGCCCGGGCGACGCCCCGCGCGCGGTCGCCTCGGCCGCCCTGGCCGCCGAGGAGCTCGGCTGGACGGCTCGGCGCGGGGTGCGCGAGATGGTCGAGTCTGCTTGGCAGGGGTGGCGGCTGCACCGCGGCGGGTGAGCCCGAACCCTCCTGACCTGCGGTTCGTTTCCGCAGGTCAGGGTACATGACAACGGTGTTCAGTGCCGCGTTGCCCTATACCCCCCACCCGTAGTTGACTGTGACCCCGGAGGCATCACCAGGGCATACAGGAGGGCGGCTTTCCATGGGGGCAGGGCACGATCACGGGCACGCGCACTCGCACGTGCCGGCGAGCGGTACGGCGACAGCGGCCTACCGCGGCCGGCTCCGTGTCGCGCTGTCGATCACGCTCACCGTCATGGTGGTCGAGATCGTCGGCGGTGTCCTCGCGGACTCGCTCGCGCTGATCGCGGACGCGGCGCACATGGCGACGGACGCGCTGGGTCTGGGCATGGCGCTGCTCGCCATCCACTTCGCGAGCCGCCCGCCGAGCGGGAACCGCACCTTCGGCTACGCCCGTGCCGAGATCCTCGCCGCGCTCGCCAACTGCCTGCTGCTGCTCGGGGTCGGCAGTTACGTCCTGTACGAGGCGATCCAGCGGTTCATCACACCCGCGGGCACCGCGGGCGGCCTGACCGTCGTGTTCGGCGCGATCGGCCTGGTCGCGAACATGATCTCGCTGACGCTGCTGATGCGCGGCCAGAAGGACAGCCTGAACGTGCGGGGCGCCTTCCTGGAGGTGGCGGCGGACGCGCTGGGCTCGCTCGCGGTGATCATTTCGGCGCTGGTCATCCTCACCACGGGCTGGGAGGCCGCCGACCCGATCGCGTCGCTGGTGATCGGCCTGATGATCGTGCCGCGCACCTTCAAACTGCTGCGCGAGACCCTCGACGTGCTGCTGGAGGCCGCCCCCAAGGACGTCGACATGACGGAGGTGCGGGCCCACATCCTCGCCCTGGACGGCGTCGAGGACGTCCACGACCTGCACGCCTGGACGATCACCTCCGGTATGCCGGTGCTGTCCGCGCACGTCGTCGTGACCTCCGACGCCCTGAACGCCATAGGCCACGAGAAGATGCTGCACGAGCTCCAGGGCTGCCTCGGCGACCACTTCGACGTCGAGCACTGCACCTTCCAGCTGGAGCCGAGCGGGCACGCGGAGCACGAGGCGCGGCTCTGCCACTGAGGGGGCATCGGTCGGCGGCGAGGGCGGCAACGTCCGACGGCGCGACCGCCACGGAGGGTTCCCAGCCGGTTACGCAGGGCACGATCTTCTACCGGGTCCCGGTTCCGGCGCCGGCCCGGTGACGCGCGCCGCGAAGTGCCGGGAGTGCCGGTTTCGTACGGCAGACTTGGGCGCGAAGACCGATGCGAAGGATGGGTATGCCGATCACACCTGCCACCGCGACGCACAGCTCGTCGAGCGGCACCGAGGACGCGATTTTGCTGGAACTCGTCGACGAGAACGGTGTGACGATCGGCACCGCTGAGAAGCTCGCGGCGCACCAGCCACCCGGACAACTGCACCGCGCCTTCTCCGTGTTCCTCTTCGACGAGCGGGGCCGACTGCTGCTCCAGCAGCGGGCGGTCGGCAAGTACCACTCCCCCGGTGTCTGGTCCAACACCTGCTGCGGCCACCCCTACCCCGGCGAGGCGCCCTTCGCGGCGGCGGCGCGGCGGACGCACGAGGAGCTCGGGGTCTCCCCGTCGCTGCTCGCCGAGGCGGGCACGGTCCGCTACAACCACCCGGACCCGGACTCCGGCCTGGTGGAGCAGGAGTACAACCACCTGTTCGTCGGCCTGGTGCAGTCCCCGCTGCGGCCGGATGCGGACGAGGTCGGCGCGACGGCCTTCGTGACGCCGGCCGAGCTGGCCGAACGGCATGCGAAGGACACGTTCTCGGCGTGGTTCATGACCGTGCTGGACGCGGCGCGCCCGGCGGTCCGGGAGCTGACGGGGCCGTCGGCGGGCTGGTGACCGCGGGCGGCCGCCCCCAGGCCGGCGGCCGCCCGATCCGGAGGCGGCCGGGCCGGGAAGGCGCCCGGGCCGGGGAGGCGCCCGGGCCGGGGAGGCGCCCGGGCCGGGGAGGCGACTGATCCAGGGAGGCGACTGATCCAGGGAGGCGACTGATCCAGGGAGGCGGCTGATCCGGACAGACGGCCCAGACGGGTGGGCGGCCAGGACGAGGGCGGTCAGGACGGGTGGGCGGGTTTGAGGGGTAGGGCGGCCCAGATCACCTTGCCGCCGCTCGCCGTGTGCTCGACGTCGCACACCCCGCCCGCCTCATGGGTGATCTCGCGCACCAGGAGCAGCCCGCGGCCACCGGTGCGGCCGTGGTCGGCCTCCAGGGCGGTCGGGCGGTAGGGGTGGTTGTCCTCGACGGACACCCGCACCCACTCCGCGCCGACGGCGACCTCCACGGCGAGCATCGGCGACAGCAGCGCCGCGTGCCGGACGGCGTTCGTCACCAGCTCCGAGACGATCAGCAGGAGCCCCTGGGCCAGGTCGTCCGAGACCGGCACCCCTTGGCGGTACAGCAGGTCCCGCACGGCGTGTCGCGCCTGCGGGACCGAGGCGTCCAGGGCGGGGGCGGTGAAACGCCAGACGCCTTCGTACGGCAGCGGCTGCGGCGGCCCGTGGTTCTCCATCGTCCGGTCGCCACCCTTGCGCTCGATTGTCACCACACGACGAGTGTTGGTACCGCGCGCCCGCACTCCCGAGAACTGAACAGAAGTCAGCGAATATCGAGCGTTTCTGACCACTGGCGTATGACACGGTCAGTTGTGGGACCACTCCTGTCCTGGCCACGCCGAGCTTGCGAACTCTTCGGGTTGTACGTCACCGGCCTTGGGGCAGCCGGTCGGCGACCATGCCGACGATGCGCCGGCCGCCGAAGCCGGTGGCGATCAGACCGAGCCCGTCGAAGAGCAGCGCGAGGGAGAAGAAGCAGCCGATGACGTACTTGCTGCTGCTCGGCCAGTTCGCCAGCACCAGGATGCCCAGCAACAGGTCGAAGGCACCCAGGACGAGGGTCCAGCCGAACTGAGGGCCGCGCACCACGAGGCTGCCGACCACCCGGAAGAGGCCGGCGCTCAGGAACAGCAGGGCGGCGAACATGGTGAGGGCGGCGGCGGCCTCGTCGGGCGAGCGGATGATCACACACCCGCGGCGATGTTCAGGGCCGCGACGACGGCCCCGAGCCAGAAGAAGTTGCTGCCACGCGCCTGGACCGCGTGCAGCAGGCCGACGACGCCGCCGATCAGCAGCAGCCAGCCGAACAGGATCATCGAGGTGAGGGTGGCGACGCCGGTGTAGAGCAGTCCGACGAGTCCCGCGATCACCAGGAGCACACCGAGTGCGCCGATCCAGCTGAAGTCGCGCCGGAGCTTCTCCGTGTCGCCCCTGCGGCGGGTGGCCGTGACCATGACCGCCTCCTCGCGCCTCTCTTGCGTTTGATCCCCTTTTACTCTCTTCTGTCCATCGTGCCGTACCTCACCTCGGACTTCTTGATCGCGTGTGCGAGCCGACGGATAGCATCCGGCTCATGGACCCGCAGCTGTTGCACAGCGTCACCGACTCGGTCGCCACCGTCGTCGTCCACCATCCGGCCAAGCGCAACGCCATGACGGCCGCGATGTGGCGGGCGCTGCCCCCGCTGCTGGAGACCCTGGCCGCGGACCCGGACGTACGGGCGCTCGTGCTGACCGGTGCGGGCGACACCTTCTGCGCGGGAGCCGACATCTCCACCCTTCAGGGCTCGCCCGAGGAGGCGCAGCGGCTGGCGGTGCTCGCCGAGGAGGCCCTCGCCGCCTTCCCCAAGCCCACGCTGGCGGCGATACGGGGGCACTGCGTGGGCGGCGGCTCGCAGCTCGCGGCGGCCTGCGATCTGCGGTTCGCCGAGGAGGGCGCGCTGTTCGGGGTGACCCCGGCGAAGCTCGGGATCGTCTACCCGGCGTCCTCCACACGGCGGTTGGCGTCGCTGGTGGGGCCGGCCACCACCAAGTACCTGCTGTTCTCGGGCGAGTTGATCGACGCGGAGCGGGCGTTGCGGACCGGGTTGGTCGACGAGGTGCTGCCCGCCGGTGAACTCGCCGAACGAGTAGCGGAGTTCACACGGATCCTGGTGAGCCGCTCGCAGCTGACGCAGGGCGCGGCGAAGGAGTTCGCCGACGGGCGCACCGACCGGGACGCGTACTGGGGCGCGCAGGCACGCGGCAGCGGCGACACCGAGGAGGGCGTCGCCGCGTTCCTTCAGCGCAGGCAGCCCCGCTTCACCTGGAACGTGCCTACGTCAGGCTGAACCGGCTGCTGCTGCGGAACTCCTCGACGAGGTGCGCGGGCGCCTTGTCCGGGGAGCCGGCGTCGTAGGGCGGCTGCGGGTCGTACTCGGTGAGCAGCTGCACCGCCTGGGCGTGTTCGTCGCCGGCGATCCTGCCGAGCAGGGTGAGGCCCATGTCGATGCCCGAGGAGACACCGGCGGCGGTGACGTACTTGCCGTCGAGGACGACCCGCTCCCCCGTCGACTCGGCGCCGAAGCCTGCCAGGTGGTCCAGGGCCAGCCAGTGGGAGGTGGCGCGACGGCCCTTCAGGAGACCGGCGGCGGCCAGGAGCAGGGAGCCGGTGCACACGGACGTCGTCCAGGTGCTGGTGGCGTCGGCGGTGCGCAGCCACTCCAGCAGGGCCTCGTTCTCCATCTGCGGCATCTGGCCGGGACCGCCCGGCACTACCACGATGTCGGGGCTCGGCACCTCCGCCAGGGTCTTGTCGGCGGTGATCGCGAGTGCGCCCGTGTCGGTGCGCACGGGCCCGGTCTCCTCGGCGACGAAGACGGTCTCCGCGCCCGGGAGGCGACCGAGGGTCTCGTAGGGGCCGACGGCGTCCAGGGCGGTGAACCGGTCGAACAGGACGATGGCTATCTGCATGGATGGTCTCCTCGGGGGTGGGTTCAGTGGGTGGGTTCAGTGGGTGGATGCGGGGCGGAAGCGGCGGCGGTATTCGGCCGGGGAGGCTTCGAGGGTTCTGACGAAGGCGCGGCGCATGGCCTCCGGGGTGCCGTAGCCGCTGGTGCGGGAGATCTCCTCGACGCCGTCGGCCGTGTCCTCCAGGAGGCGGCGGGCGTGTTCGAGGCGGACGCGGTCGACGTAGCGGCCGGGAGTCATGCCGGTGTCGGCGTGGAAGGCGCGGGCGAAGTGGCGGGGCGAGAGGCGGGCGCGGGCGGCGAGCGCCTCGACGGTCAGGTCGGCGGCCGGGGGCTCGGTGATCCACTGCTGGACCTCGCGCAGCGGCTCGCGCCGGGCGGTCTGGGCGGCGAGCTGGGCGCTGAACTGGGCCTGGTTGCCGGGCCTGCGCAGGAAGACCACCAGATGGCGGGCGACGTCGAGCGCGGCGTCCCGGTTCAGGTCCTCCTCGACGAGGGCGAGCGCGAGGTCGATGCCGGAGGTGACGCCGGCCGAGGTGAAAACGTGTCCGTCGCGTACGTAGATGGGGTCGGGATCGACCTCGACGGCCGGATGGTCACGGGCGAGCTTGTCGCAGTACGCCCAGTGCGTCGTCGCGCGGCGCCCGTCCAGCAGACCCGCCTCGGCGAGCAGGACCGCCCCGGTGCACACGGAGACGAGCCGCTCGGCGCGCGGGGCGTGCGCGCGCAGCCAGTCGGTCAGGCGCGGGTCGGCACGGCGGGTGCCCTGGCCGCCGGGGACGAGAAGGGTGTGCGGGGCGGCGGCGTTCGTGAGGGCCTCGTCCGGTACGAGGGTCAGGCCACTGGAGGTGCGCACCGGAGCGCCGTCCAGGGAGGCCGTGCGGATGCGGTACGTGCCCGGGGTGACCTTCTCGGCGCCCGCGAAGACCTCCACGGGGCCGGTGACATCGAGGCTCTGGACGTCGTCGAAGAGGACGACGAGAACGGTGCGCTGCGCCATACGACCGATTCTTGACGGGCCGGAGCATGGCCGCAATGACGCCTTTCCCACCTTTCCTGCCATGCGAGGCCCTGCGGAGGGGGCGGCGGCCCGGGGCATGATCGACCGCAGGGGGGTACCCGGGTGTCGTCCGGCCGCGACGGCCGGCAGAGCAAGCGAATCGAAGCGAGGAAAGGGGAACTTCGTGTTCCGTGCGATCGCAGACGTGTTGCGCCAGATCGGTGGGGCGATAGCCACAGTGGTGACGCTCCCGTTCCGCGCCCTGGCCAGGCTGTTCGGCGGCGCTTCGTCCTCCGCCCACCGCGGCAGGGCCTGAAACGCCGTGCGCCCGCCCTGATCCCCGACTGTCGGCGCCGCCTGCCACAATTGCCGCGCAACCTCAGTGGAGAAGGCGGTACGGGATCGTGACGACACCCGGGTCCATCGGGTCCATCAACGTAGGGTCCATCGAAGGCAGGATCGCCGAGGAGCTCGGCGTACGGGAGCGGCAGGTGAAGGCCGCCGTGGAACTGCTCGACGGCGGTTCCACGGTGCCCTTCATCGCCCGCTACCGCAAGGAAGCGACCGAGATGCTCGACGACGCGCAGCTGCGCACGCTCGAGGAGCGGCTGCGCTACCTGCGGGAGCTTGAGGAGCGTCGGACGGCGATCCTGGAGTCGGTGCGCGAGCAGGGCAAGCTCACGGAGGAGCTGGAAGCGCAGATCCGGGGTGCCGAGACCAAAGCGCGCCTGGAGGACATCTACCTGCCCTACAAGCCCAAGCGGCGCACCAAGGCGCAGATCGCGCGCGAGGCGGGGCTCGAGCCGCTGGCCGAGGGGCTGCTCGCCGACCCGAACGTGGAGCCCCTCGCCGCGGCCGCCGCATTCGTCGACGCCGACAAGGGCGTGGCCGATCCGCAGGCCGCCCTCGACGGCGCCCGCGCGATCCTCACCGAGCGGTTCTCGGAGGACGCCGACCTGATCGGCGAGGTGCGCGAGCGCATGTGGGTGCGCGGGCGGCTGGCGGCCAAGGTACGGGAGGGCAAGGAGGAGGCGGGCGCCAAGTTCGCCGACTACTTCGACTTCGCGGAGCCGTTCACCGAGCTGCCCTCGCACCGTATCCTGGCGATGCTGCGCGGCGAGAAGGAGGATGTCCTCGACCTCGTCCTGGAGCCGGAGGAGCCCTCCGAGCAGCCCGGGCCTTCGTCCTACGAGGGGATCGTCGCGTCGAGGTTCCAGATCGCCGACCGCGGGCGCCCGGGCGACAAGTGGCTGACGGACACGGTGCGCTGGGCCTGGCGCACCCGCATCCTCGTCCATCTCGGTATCGACCTGCGGCTGCGGCTGCGTACGGCCGCCGAGGACGAGGCCGTGAATGTCTTCGCCGCGAATCTCCGTGACCTGCTGCTCGCCGCCCCGGCCGGCACGCGCGCGACGCTGGGCCTGGACCCGGGCTTTCGTACGGGCGTGAAGGTCGCCGTGGTCGACGCGACCGGCAAGGTGGTCGCCACGGACGTGATCTACCCGCACGTCCCGGCCAACAAGTGGGACGAGGCGATCGCCAAGCTGGCGCGGCTCGCCAAGGAGCACGCGGTCGACCTGATCGCGATCGGCAACGGCACGGCGTCCCGCGAGACCGACAAGCTCGCCGGTGAACTCATCACCAAGCACCCGGAGTTGAAGCTCACGAAGGTGATGGTGTCCGAGGCCGGCGCGTCCGTGTACTCGGCCTCAGCCTTCGCCTCGCAGGAACTGCCCGACATGGACGTGTCGCTGCGCGGCGCGGTGTCGATCGCGCGTCGCCTCCAGGACCCGCTGGCCGAGCTGGTGAAGATCGACCCGAAGTCGATCGGTGTCGGCCAGTACCAGCACGACCTGTCCGAGGTGAAGCTGTCGCGCTCGCTGGACGCGGTGGTGGAGGACTGTGTGAACGGTGTCGGAGTCGACGTCAACACGGCGTCGGCCCCGTTGCTCTCCCGGGTCTCCGGCATCACTTCCGGGCTCGCCGAGAACATCGTGGCGCACCGCGACGAGAACGGCCCGTTCACCTCCCGCTCCCAGCTGAAGAAGGTGGCGCGGCTCGGTCCGAAGGCGTACGAGCAGTGCGCGGGCTTCCTCCGGATCCGTGAGGGCGACGACCCGCTGGACTCCTCCAGCGTGCACCCCGAGGCGTACCCGGTGGTGCGCCGGATGGTGAGGACGACGGGCCAGGAGGTGGCCTCGCTCATCGGCAACACGTCGGTGCTGCGCTCGCTGAAGCCGACCGAGTTCGTGGACGAGACGTTCGGTCTGCCGACGGTGACCGACATCCTCAAGGAGCTGGAGAAGCCCGGGCGCGACCCGAGGCCCGCCTTCAAGACGGCCACCTTCATGGAGGGCGTGGAGAAGATCTCCGACCTGTCGTCCGGGATGGTCCTGGAGGGCGTCGTGACGAACGTGGCGGCCTTCGGCGCGTTCGTCGACGTCGGTGTCCACCAGGACGGTCTGGTGCACGTCTCCGCGATGTCGAAGACGTTCGTGAAGGACCCGCGGGACGTGGTGAAGCCCGGTGACATCGTCAAGGTGAAGGTCCTCGACATCGACATCCCGCGCAAGCGGATCTCGCTGACGCTGCGGCTGGACGACGAGGCGGCTCCGCAGGGCCAGGGCCAGTCCTCCGGCGGCCGGCCGCAGCGTGGCGGACGTCCGCCGCAGCAGCGCCAGGGCCGGGGTGGTGGCGGCGGCGGTTCGCGCCAGGCTCCCCCGCCGGCCAACGACGCGATGGCCGATGCGCTGCGCCGGGCGGGCCTGGTCGACCCGAAGAAGGGGCGGCGCTGACGGCTCCGCCAGGGAGGCCGTGGGGAACTGCGGGCCGGTTGTGGCTGGTCGCGCAGTTCCCCGCGCCCCTTTGGAGCGGGTTCGAAATCCTCGGCCGGGCGGTCGGGGCGGCTGGACGGCCGACGGGGTGGAACTGCCGGAGGTCGAGGGCGCCCTCGACTGCGACCTGACCGTACGGCCGTCTCGGCAGACCTGCACCCGTCCCGGCCGCACCGGTGGCGGCGGGACCGGTCGTCGAGTACCCGCAGCCGGCCCGGCGCCTGACGTCCCGTCAGCGCTCGGTCACCTTGCCGTCCGCCACCTCCAGGCGACGGGTGACGTGGACCGCGTCCAGCATGCGGCGGTCGTGGGTGACCAGGAGGAGCGTGCCCTCGTAGGCGTCGAGGGCCGACTCCAGTTGCTCGATGGCCGGCAGGTCGAGGTGGTTGGTCGGCTCGTCGAGGACGAGGAGGTTGACGCCCCGGCCCTGGAGCAGTGCCAGGGCCGCGCGGGTGCGCTCGCCCGGTGAGAGCGTCGCCGCCGGGCGCAGCACGTGGTCCGCCTTGAGGCCGAACTTGGCGAGCAGGGTGCGTACCTCGGCGGGTTCCGTGTCCGGGACGGCGGCGCCGAAGGCGTCCAGCAGGGCCTCCGGGCCGTGGAAGAGCTTGCGGGCCTGGTCGACCTCGCCGACCAGCACGCCCGACCCCAGGGCCGCGTGTCCGGCGTCCAGGGGGACCCGGCCGAGCAGCGCGCCGAGCAGAGTCGACTTGCCCGCGCCGTTGGCCCCGGTCACGGCGACCCGGTCCGCCCAGTCGATCTGCAGGGAGACCGGGCCGAGCACGAAGCCGCCGCGCCGCACCTCGGCGTCCCGCAGGGTGGCCACGACCGCCCCGGAGCGCGGAGCGGCCGCGATCTCCATGCGCAGCTCCCACTCCTTGCGCGGCTCCTCCACCACCTCGAGGCGTTCGATCATGCGCTGCGTCTGCCGGGCCTTCGCCGCCTGCTTCTCACTCGCCTCGCTGCGGAACTTGCGGCCGATCTTGTCGTTGTCGTTGCCCGCCTTGCGCCGCGCGTTCTTCACGCCCTTGTCCATCCAGGCGCGCTGCGTCTGGGCGCGGTCCTGGAGGGCGGCCTTCTTGTCGGCGTACTCCTCGAAGTCGTCGCGGGCGTGCCGGCGGGCCACGTCCCGCTCCTCCAGATAGGCCTCGTAGCCGCCGCCGTAGAGGTTGATCTGCCGTTGGGCGAGGTCGAGTTCGAGGACCTTGGTGACCGTGCGGGTGAGGAACTCGCGGTCGTGGCTGACGACGACGGTGCCGGCGCGCAGGCCGCTCACGAAGCGTTCGAGGCGCTCCAGGCCGTCGAGGTCCAGGTCGTTGGTCGGCTCGTCGAGCAGGAAGACGTCGTAGCGGGAGAGCAGCAGGGAGGCGAGCCCGGCGCGGGCCGCCTGACCGCCGGACAGGGAGGTCATCGGCTGGTCGAGGTCCACGCCCAGACCGAGCGAGTCGGCGACCTCCGCCGCCCGCTCGTCGAGGTCGGCCCCGCCGAGGCCGAGCCAGCGCTCCAGGCTCGTCGCGTACGCGTCGTCGGCGCCCGGCGCCCCGTCCACGAGGGCCTGCGTGGCCTCGTCCATCACCCGCTGCGCCTCGGCGACACCGGTACGGCGCGCGAGGAACTCCCGCACGCTCTCCCCCGGCCGCCGCTCCGGCTCCTGCGGCAGATGCCCCACGGTCGCCGTCGGCGGGGACAGCCTGAGCTCCCCCTCCTCCGGCGCGGTGAGCCCGGCGAGCAGCTTCAGCAGGGTGGACTTGCCCGCCCCGTTGGCACCGACCAGCCCGATCACGTCCCCCGGCGCGACGACGAGGTCGAGCCCGGAGAACAGGGAGCGGTCACCGTGCCCGGCGGCGAGATTCTTGGCGACGAGGGTGGCAGTCATCAGGGGGTCGATCCTAATGGCCGTACGGGATCGTCCGCGCCCGGGTTCTCAGCGGGCCATCGCCTCCACCAGCACGCTCCCCGTCGTCCGTGCCACGACGAAGGACTCGCCCTTCACCGCCTTCGGGTCCAGAGGTATGCCGTGGTGGCCCGGTTCGAGGACGGCGTCGAAGAGGTCGTGGGTGTGGGTGCGGGAGAGGCGGTCGAGGCGGTAGGTGGTGATGCGGACGCGGCAGGAGGAGGTGACCTCGATTCCGGCGGTGCCGTCGGCGGCGACGAGGCCGACGAGGCGGCGCTGTTCGGGGGGACGGCGGTCGAGGGCGTTCTCGATCTGGGCGACCAGGAGGGGGACGATGGGGGCGAGGCCGTCGACGTAGGACACGTCGGCTCCGGCGCGGGCGAAGGAGTGGCGTACGGCAGCGCGTTCCTCTTCGCCGACGGCGCGGCCGAAGGCGACGGCGCCGTAGGCGCGCAGTTCGTCGGCGGTGACGTCGTTCGTGTCGTGGGCGATGTCGGCGCCGATGCCGATGGTGCGCAGCGCCGCCGCCAGTTTGGCGAGAACGGCGACCCGGGCCCCGATCAGCAGCACGCGGCGGCGGTCGGTGGTGGGCGCGGTGTCGTCGAGGAGGGCGCCGAGGGCCGCGCGGTACTCGTCGCCGTGGAAGAGGAAGGGGCCGAGGCCGTGGTAGCCGTTGAGGTCCAGGTCGGCGTGCTCGTCGGTCTGCCAGGCGAAGTCCCGCCAGGCGTAGTCGTCGCCGCGGCGCTCGATGAGCGCGGTGACCGCTCCGCAGCCCAGGTCCTCGCACTCGGGACAGCCGTAGACGACGTAACGGCCGCCGGGCAGCGGCGGGTCGGCCTCCAGGAGGAGGGCGCGGACCTGCGCGGTGAAGATCGCGGGTGGCACGTCGGAGGCGAGCGGGGAGACTGCGTCCAGGTCGGAGAGCCGGAACAGCAGCGGGCGCCCGTCGACGATGAAGTCCAGGAAGTCCCGGTGGACCTGGACGGCACCGTCCGCGAGAACTCCACCGGCACGCATCGCCGGTGCCAGGCCGAAGGTCGCGTACTCGGCAGACATGGTGTGAGTATCCCCAGGAAGGGGACGAGATGAGCACATCATGACGTATTCCGCTAACGTCCCGGTGTGGCGAGCGAACAGAGTGGCGACGTGGTGGTCGTCGGCGGCGGCGTCATCGGCCTGACGACGGCCGTCGTGCTGGCGGAGCGCGGCCTGCGGGTGCGGGTGTGGGCGCGGGACCCGGTGGAGCGGACCACCTCGGCGGTCGCGGGTGCGCTGTGGTGGCCATACCACATCGCGCCGGTGGCCTCGGCGCGGCCGTGGGCGCTGCGATCCCTCGACGTGTACGAGGAGTTGGCGGTCCGTCCGGACGAGACCGGTGTACGCATGGTCGAAGGGGTACTGGGCGAGACGGAGCTGGACGACGTCGTCGAGTGGGCGGCCGCCCGGCTGCCCGGGGTGCGGGCGTCGTCGGCGGACGAGTACACGGGGTCGGGGGTGTGGGCTCGGCTGCCGCTGATCGACATGGCGGCCCATCTGCGGTGGCTGCGTGAGCGGTTGCTGCGGGCCGGCGGCACGGTCGAGGAGCGTACGGTCGCCGGGCTCGCCGCGGTCGAGGCGCCCGTCGTGGTCAACTGCACCGGGCTGGGCGCCCGAGAGCTCGTGCCGGACGCGTCCGTGCGGCCGGTGCGGGGGCAGTTGGTCGTCGTGGCGAACCCCGGGATCCGTACGTGGCTCGTTTCCACCGCTCCGGACGGCGAGCTGGCGTATCTCTTCCCGCAGCCCGGGCGGCTGCTGCTCGGCGGCACCGCGGACGACGACGTCTGGTCGCTGGAGCCGGACCCGGAGGTGGCCGAGGCGATCGTGCGGCGGTGCGCGGTGCTGCGGCCGGAGATCGCCGGGGCGCGGGTCCTGGAGCACCGGGTGGGGCTGCGGCCCGCCCGGCCGGCGGTCCGGCTGGAGCGCGAAGTGCTGCCGGACGGGCGGGTGTTGGTGCACAACTACGGTCATGGCGGGGCAGGGGTGACGGTGGCCTGGGGGTGCGCGGAGGAGTCGGCCGCGCTGGCCGCCCCCTCCTGAGTCACCGGCTCCCTACCGGCCCGGGACGCGGTCGGCGCCCAGCGGTGCCCGTACGCCGTCCAGGACCGTGGCCTCGTCGGTCGCCGTCCGTGCTCCGGCCGTGGCCCGGGCGAAGGCGTCGGCGCCACCGACGAGCGGGACCTCGGCGGAGGTGCGGGACAGGTCGAGGGTGAGGGTCGGGGTGGTGGACGGGGGGTCGATGAGGTCCTTGTCCGTGCCCGCGACGATCAGCGCGAGGCGGTGGCCCCGGGGAACGACGTGGTCGGTGGCGGCCAGGTCGAGGGTGATGGTGTACGCCCGGCCCGGGGTGAGCGGCTCGCCCTTGAGGTCGGAGGCGTGGTTGCCGAGATCGGCCCAGCCGCGGCTGACGATCGTGTGGTCGACGTCGGCGGTCTTGGCCGCGGTCGCCTTGAAGCAGGCGCTGTCACCGGCCGTGCCGGCGCCCCAGCAGGTGCGGTCGGTGAGGGTGGTGATGCCCTCGGCGGAGTCGGCGTAGTCGCGGATGGTGTCGGGGCCGAGGTCGACGAGGACGGCACTCAGGTGGGCCGTCGAGGTGGTCGGGGTCGCGGTGACGGTGACCGTGGAGGAGCCGGACAGGCGCAGGTCCCGGGTGAGGGGCCCGGTGGTGAAGCCGGCCTTGTCGGGGGTCGGGGTGTCGATCCGGGCGGCCCAGTCGGTCTCACCGAGCTGCGGGTCGTCGGTGAAGGTCTCGGTGCCCCTGGCCCTGATCGGGCCGAGGGTGCCGACGCCCGGCTGGGTGCCCGGGGCCGGGCGCAGGGTGGTGGTGTGCGTGCCGCGGGGCGGCCAGGACTTCGAGGTGACCCACTGGTCGGGGTGGCGTTCGATGTCGGCCACGGGTTCGCGGTCGATGCCGTTGTCGTAGCCGAGGAGTTCGTGGTCGAACCAGCGGTGCAGGGTGTCGACCCAGGTGGCGCGGCGGAAGTCGAAGGGGTCGACGTGGCCGGTCTGGGAGAGCCAGATCTTGCGCTCGACGCCGTTCCCCGCGAGGGCGTCCCACCACTGGCCGAAGTGCTTGGCGCGGACGTTGAGGTCCTGGAGGCCGTGGATCAGGAAGACGCTCGCCTTCACCTTCGAGGCGTCCTTGACGTAGTCGCGTTCGGTCCACAGGCGGGTCCAGTCGCCGGTGCGCGGGGCGCCGTCGACGAGTTTCTGCTGGACGGCGGCGCACTTGGCCTGGGCCTCGGGGCTCTCGACGCGGTGGGACAGCCAGTCGGGGCCGGAGTTGTAGAGCGGGGCGCCCTTGGCGAAGTAGTAGTCGTACCAGGAGGAGATGGCGCTGATCGGGACGATGGTCTTCAGGCCCTTGACCCCGGTGGCGGCGACGCCGTTGGCGATGGTGCCGTCCCAGCTCTTGCCGATCATGCCGGTGCGGCCGTTGGTCCAGGTCGCCTTGACGGGTGTGGTGCCGGTGCGGGTGGTGTACGCCCTGGCGCGGCCGCCCAGCCAGTCGACGACGGCCTTGGCGGACTGGATGTCAGAGCGGCCCCCGACATCGACGCAGCCGTCGGAGCGGTTGGTGCCGGAGAGGTCGACGCCGACGAAGGCGTAGCCGCGGGGCACGAAGTAGTTGTCGTAGAAGAGCGGCGCCTGGACGATGTTGCCGGCGGCGTCGTACGTCTTCTTCTGGCTCTCGTTGCCGCGGCCGCAGCAGGAGTAGTAGGGGCTGGCGTCCATGATGACCGGGATCTTCCGGCCCTGCTGGGCGGGTTCGCGCGGGCGGACGATGTCGGCGGCGACCCGGTCGGTGCTGCCGTCGCCGTCGGCGTCGAGGCCGGTGTCCACCCAGACGGCCTCGCGGACGGCGTTTTCGTAGGAGTAGACCGGCCGGCTCTCCCGGGGACCGGCCTGGGCCGCCGCCGGGGTGAGGAGGGACGCCCCCAGCAGGGTGACGACGAGGGTGGCGAGCGTTCTCCAGGTCGTTGAGCGCGTGCGTTTCGGCATGCGCGGGACGGTACAGGCGGCAACTCCCGTACAGAAGGGGGCAACTGGACGTGTACGGGGGCCTCGCGAAGTGGTGTGCCCATGACGGCCGAATGGCGATCGTGTGACAGGGGTGGTGATGGACACGTGTGGGGGCACAGGGACTCAATAGGCTGTGAACTGACCTTCCGCCCCCACGACTTGGAGCTTTCGTGCACCGCAGAATCATCGCGCCGGGCGCACTCGCTGCGGCTTCCCTGTTGCTGGCGATCCCGGCATCGGCCGCGACCTACTCCCCTGGCGCGCCGGGCATCGGCGACCCCTATTACCCGGACTACGGCAACGGCGGATACGACGTCTCGCACTACGACCTGCGGCTGAAGTACCAGCCCGCCACGGACGAGCTGGAGGGCACCGCGACGCTGCTGGCCCGCACGACGCAGGACCTGTCGCGATTCAATCTGGACTTCCTCTTGGACGTCGCCGAGGTCCGCGTCAATGGCGCGAAGGCATCCTTCACCTCTTCGGGTGAGCACGAGCTGGAGATCACGCCGAAGACGCCGCTGGCCAAGGGCACGGACGTCACCGTCGTGGTGCGCTACAGCGGGGTGCCGTCGTCGAAGCAGGCGTACGGCTTCACGAGCTGGCACCGCACACCGGACGGCGGGGTCGCCGCGAACGAGCCCGAGGCGGCCTGGTGGTGGTTCCCGAGCAACGACCACCCGCTCGACAAGGCCACCTACGACGTGTCGGTGCTGGTCCCGGACGGTTCGCAGGCCATCTCCAACGGCACGCTCCAGTCGACGAGTTCCCGTCTCGGGTGGACCCGCTACAACTGGCGGTCCAACAAACCGCAGGCGACGTATCTGGCCACGCTCGCGGTCGGGAAGTTCGACGTCACCACCGGGACGACCGAGAGCGGCATCCCGGTCGTGAACGCCTACAGCAAGGACCTGGGCGACAACTACGGCGCGGCGCGGGCGAGCATCGAGCGGACCGGGGAGATCGCCGACTGGCTGACCGAGTACTTCGGGCCGTACCCCTTCAACGCGCTCGGCGGGTACGTGCCGAACACGACCACCGGATACGCACTGGAGACGCAGACCCGGCCGTACTACAGCCCGCGGCAGTTCGCCAATGGGACGAACACCTCCGTGGTCGTGCACGAGCTGGCCCACCAGTGGTACGGCGACCTCGTGTCCGTCTCCCAGTGGAAGGACATCTGGGTCAACGAGGGCTTCGCGCGGTACGCGCAGTGGCTGTGGTCCGAGCACGAGGGTGAGGGCACGGCCCAGGAGCTCGCCGACTACACGTATGCCTCGCACCCGGCCGACGACCCGTTCTGGACGGTCAGGCCCGGCGACCCGGGCCCGGAGAACCAGTTCGACATCGCGGTCTACGACCGGGGCGCGCTGGCCCTGCAGGCGCTGCGCAACGAGATCGGCGACGAGGCGTTCTTCACCATCCTGAAGGGCTGGCCCAAGAAGTACGCATACGGCAACGCGTCGGTCGCCGACTTCCGGAAGTACGCCGAGGCGGTCTCCGGGCAGCAGTTGGGCGCGTTGTTCGACACGTGGCTGTTCCAGGCGTCGAAGCCGGCGGCTCCCGCGGCGGCCGGGGCGTCCATCGCCCGGACGTCGGCCGCGCCGCAGCATCCGAAGTCGTGGAAGAAGATCGCGGAGACGAACACCGTGCACGAGCACGAGCACGAGGACGGGCACGGGCACGGGCACTGAGCCCGGTCGGCGTGCGGCCCGGGGCGCGTGCCTCGGGCCCACGGCAGGAATCCGGACGCCGGGCCGGCGACCGCAGCCTGGGGCTGTCGAGCCCTGCCGGACTACCGCGCCGCTTCTGCCTCCGCGGCTGCCGCCGCGGTCAGGAGCGCCTCGTGGGACAGGGCGGCGGTCTCCGTGGACGGCACCGTGCAGGCGTACGCCCCGGCCACCGCGCCGAGCCGGGCGCATCGCCGTGGGGGCTCGCCGCTGAGGTGGCCGTGGAGGAAGGCGGCCGCGAAGGCGTCGCCGGCGCCGTTGGAGTCCACCACCGGCGCGGGCGGCGTGACGGCCGGTATGTGGGTCAGCTCGCCGTCGGACAGCAGGAACGCGCCCTCCGCCCCGGCCGTGGCGACGACCACCTCGGCGCGGCCGTGCCCGGCGATGCGGCGCATGGTCGTCTCGGGGTCGGGCAGGGCGGCCGCGGAGAGGAAGACGAGGTCCGCGCCGTACGCGAACGGCTCGTGGTAGGGGTTGGCGCCGTCCCAGTTGTGCAGGTCGGTGGAGATGCTGACGCCGGCCGCGCGGAGCACGGGCAGGGCGGGGGCGCAGGGGTGAGTGATGGAGACGTGGGCGTGCCGGCTCGCGGTGGCCAGGCCCCGCAGGGTGTCCTCCGGGAACCGGTCGTCCGGGTGTGCGCGGCTGGTGTCGTACAGGGACAGCCGCCGCCCGTCCGGGCCGACCAGGTTGACCGCGCGCTTGGTGCCGGCGGGCTGCGGGATCGCGGTGAGGGCGATGCCGTGGTCGCGGTGCAACGCTCGGACCCGTTCGCCCTCGGGGTCGTCGCCCAGAAAGTCCAGGTGGTGGGTGCGCAGACCGAGGGCGGCGAGGGCCAGCGCGACGAAGTCCCCGGTCTGCCCGGCCCGGGTACGGATCCCGCTGTCGATCATGTAGCTGTCGGCGTACGGGAGGGGCAGCTCGGGGACGTACACGATCGTGTCCACGCCTGCGCCCCCGAGCACCAGCACGTCGATGTCACAGCTCATGTCGCCCCTTCCCCGTGGTCGTACACCGTCACGGCGACGCCCCGCCTCACCAGCCGCTCGGTGATCAGCGGCTCGACGCGGGACCACTTGCCGCCGGCCAGGCCGCAGCCTATCCGGGGCATGTGCACGGAGGCCTTGCGGGCGAGGGCCTCGTCGGCCAGCCGGGTCAGCGCCGCGTCGATGGCCTCGTAGCGGACGGGGACGCCCTTGCTGCCCGTCCGGATGCCCCGCTGGCCGATCATGTTCGCCACCCACACGTACGGCTCGACCTGCACGAGTTGGAGCGCGCCCAGCCCGAAGTCGTTCGACGCGCGCTCGCGGTGCCAGGCGCGGTAGGACTCCTCGGGCTGTGGCCAGCGGCGCGACAGCGCCACGACGAAGCCCTTCCCCCATCCCCCGATGTCGTTGCAGACGTGGGCGATCACCTTGACGCCCTTCACCGACGGCACGGTGGCGTCACCCCGGACATACCTGATCTCCGACATGACGCCATAGTGGGCGATGCCACTGACATCGATGCTGATACTCAGGTTCCGGTGGTCGTGACCTGCTACTTCGTGAGGTCGGAGAGTTCCTGGTCGGCAGTCTCGGTGACCCTGCGGCGCACTGCGAACCAGCCGCCGACGAGCGCGACGGCGATCACCGGGACGAGGAGGAGTGTCTTGCGGCCGACCTCGGGGTCGTTCCACATCAGAGCGAGCACGGCGACCAGGAAGGCGATCGTGGTGATCTCCGTGACCGGGCTGCCGGGGAGGCGGAAGGAGGGCCGGGCGACCAGGCCCTCCTTGGCGCGGCGCACGAAGACCAGGTGACAGATCATGATGATCACCCAGGTGCTGACGACGCCGAGCGAGGCGATGTTCAGCACGATCTCGAAGGCCTGGTCCGGCACGAGGAAGTTCAGGCCGACGCCCAGCACGCACACCGCGCAGGTGAGCAGGATGCCGCCGTAGGGGACCTGGCTGCGGTTCATACGGGCGGTGAACCTCGGGGCCGAGCCCGCCATGGCCATGGAGCGCAGGATGCGGCCGGTGGAGTACAGGCCGGAGTTCAGGGAGGACATCGCGGCCGTGAGGACGACCAGGTTCATCACGTCGCCGGCCGCCGGGACGCCGATCTTCGACAGGACCGTCACGAAGGGGCTCTGGCCGGCCGAGTAGACCGAGCCGGGCAGCAGCAGGGCGAGCAGGACGACCGAGCCGACGTAGAACAGACCGACGCGCCACATGATCGAGTTCACCGCGCGCGGGACGACCTTCTCCGGCTCCGCGGTCTCACCCGCGGCGACGCCGACGAGCTCCAGCGCGGCGTACGCGAAGATCACGCCCTGCATGACGAGGACTACGGGCATCACACCGTGCGGGAAGACACCGCCGTTGTCGGCGACCAGTTGCGGGCCCGGCGTACCGCCGCCCACCTCGTGCTGGGTGGCCAGCAGGAAGATGCCGACGAGCATGAAGCCGACGAGCGTGGCGACCTTGATGATCGCGAACCAGAACTCCATCTCACCGAAGTACTTCACCGAGATCAGGTTGACTGCGAGCACCACGGCGAGCGCGATCAGGGCGAGCACCCACTGGGGGATGCTCGTGAACATGCTCCAGTAGTGCGTGTAGAGCGCGATCGCGGTGATGTCGGCGATGCCGGTCGTCGACCAGTTCAGGAAGTACATCCAGCCGGCGACGTACGCGCCCTTCTCGCCGAGGAACTCGCGCGCGTACGACACGAAGGAGCCGGAGGACGGGCGGTAGAGGACCAGCTCGCCGAGGGCCCGCACGACGAAGAAGGCGAAGACCCCGCAGACGAGGTAGGCCAGCGCGAGCGCCGGGCCCGCGTCGTGCAGGCGGCCGCCGGCGCCGAGGAAGAGGCCGGTGCCGATCGCGCCGCCGATGGCGATCATGTTGACGTGGCGGTGCTTGAGGTCCTTGCTGTAGCCGGCGTCGCCCGCGTCCGCGGGCGTTGCGGCCGCCCGGGATTGGGTGGCGACTTGTGCCGATTGCGCGGCGTCCTTGCTGCTCACGGGTTGGTACCACTCTCTGGTGCGCCCCGAGCGGGGTCTCCCTCGGGTATCCGTACGTGACTCGGCCCGTACCACCCTGTAGGCGGCACGGACCGAGGCTGCGTCTTCCCGAAGGCACCCGTCACATGCGGTAATTCACGTCACATGGCGCTACTCCTCACACGGCCCTCACTCAGCGGGCGTCCGTGAACGTCTCGCCGTTCTCCGCCTTCTGCAGCAGCAGGGCGGGCGGGGTGAACCGGTCGCCGTAGCGTTCGGCGAGCTCACGCGCGCGCGCCACGAATCCGGGCAGGCCCCCCTCGTAGCCGTTGACGTACTGCAGGACGCCGCCGGTCCAGCCGGGGAAGCCGATGCCGAAGATCGAGCCGATGTTGGCGTCGGCCACGGACGTCAGGACGCCCTCTTCCAGGAGCCTGACGGTGTCGAGCGCCTCGGAGAAGAGCATGCGTTCCTGCATGTCCTCGAAGGGGATCTCCGCGCCCTCACGCGTGAAGTGCTCCCGCAGGCCCGGCCACAGCCCGGACCGCTTTCCGTCCTCGCCGTACTCGTAGAAGCCGGCGCCGCCGCTGCGGCCGGTGCGGCCGAACTCGTCGACCATGCGGTCGATGACGGCCTCGGCGGGGTGCGTCTGCCAGGTGCCGCCCGCCTCCTCGACGGCGCGCTGGGATTCGTTGCGGATCTTCCGCGGGAGGGTGAGCGTCAGCTCGTCCATCAGGGAGAGCACCTTGGCCGGGTAGCCCGCCTGGGCCGCCGCCTGTTCCACCGACGCGGGCTCGATGCCCTCGCCGACCATGGCCACGCCCTCGTTGATGAAGTGCCCGATGACGCGTGAGGTGAAGAAGCCGCGCGAGTCGTTGACGACGATCGGCGTCTTCTTGATCTGCCGGACCAGGTCGAAGGCGCGCGCGAGCGCCTCCTCGCCGGTGCGTTCGCCCTTGATGATCTCCACGAGCGGCATCTTGTCGACGGGCGAGAAGAAGTGCAGCCCGACGAAGTCGGCCTGGCGCTCCACGCCTTCTGCGAGGGCGGTGATGGGCAGGGTGGAGGTGTTGGAGCACAGCAGTGCGTCGGGCTCGACGACGTGCTGGATCTCCTGGAACACCTTGTGCTTGAGCGTCGAGTCCTCGAAGACGGCCTCGATGACGGCGTCGCAGCCCGCGAGGTCGGCCGCCTCGGCGGTGGGGGTGATGCGGGCGAGCAGCGCGTCCGCCTTCTCCTGGGTCGTACGGCCCTTGGCGACGGCCTTGGCGGACAGCTTCTCCGAGTAGCCCTTGCCCTTGACTGCGGCTTCCAGGGACACGTCCTTCAGGACGACGTCGATGCCCGCGCGGGCGCACGAGTAGGCGATGCCCGCGCCCATCATCCCGGCGCCGAGGACGGCGACCCTGCGGACCTGGCGCGGCTCGACGTCCTTCGGGCGGTTGGCGCCGGAGTTGACGGCCTGGAGGTCGAAGAAGAACGCCTGGATCATGTTCTTCGAGGTCCGGCCCGCGGCCAGCTCCACGAAGTAGCGGCCCTCGATGGCCTGGGCCGTGTCGAAGTCGACCTGGGCGCCCTCGACGGCGGCCGCGAGGATGTTGCGCGGGGCCGGGTAGGGGGCGCCGTTCGTCTGCTTGCGCAGGGTCGCCGGGAAGGCGGGCAGGTTCGCCGCGAACTTGGGGTTGGCCGGGGTGCCGCCCGGGATGCGGTAGCCGGGCCGGTCCCAGGGCTGCTGCGACTCGGGGTGGGCGTCGATGAAGGCGCGGGCCCTGGCCAGCAGCTCCTCCGGGGTGTCCACCACCTCGTCGACCAGACCGTTGTCCAGGGCGCGCCGGGGGCTGTACTGGGTGCCCTGGATGAGCACCTTCAGCAGCGCGTCGGCGATGCCGAGGAGGCGTACGGTGCGCACGACGCCGCCGGCCCCGGGCAGCAGGCCGAGGGTGACCTCGGGGCAGCCGATCTTGGAGCCGGGTGCGTCCAGGGCCACCCGGTGGTGGCAGGTGAGGGCGAGTTCGAAGCCGCCGCCCAGGGCCGCGCCGTTGATCGCGGCGACGACCGGCTTGCCGAGGGTCTCGATGCGGCGCAGGTCGCGCTTGACCTCCATGCCGCCTTCGAACAGCTCCTGCGCCGTCTCGGGCGTGACCCGGATCAGCTCGCGCAGGTCGCCGCCCGCGAAGAAGGTCTTCTTGGCGGAGGTGAGGATGACGCCGCGGATCGAGTCCTGCTCGGCCTCCAGGCGGTCCGCGATCACGGCGAGCGACGCGCGGAACGCCTGGTTCATGGTGTTCGCGGACTGGCCGGGGTCGTCGAGGACGAGGGTGACGACGCCGGTGTCGTCCTGTTCCCAGCGAATGGTGGTGCTCTCGGTCATGACAGGGTCTCCGTAGAAGTCTCTGGGGTCCGGATTCCGCCGGGGATTCAGATGCGCTCGACGATCGTCGCGATGCCCATGCCGCCGCCCACGCACAGCGTGGCGAGGCCGTACCGCTTGTCCTGGCGCTCCAGTTCGTCGACGAGCGTGCCGAGGATCATGGCGCCGGTCGCGCCGAGCGGGTGGCCGAGGGCGATGGCGCCGCCGTTGACGTTGACCTTGTCCAGGGACAGGCCCATGTCCTTCACGAAGCGCAGCACGACCGCCGCGAACGCCTCGTTGATCTCGACGAGGTCGATGTCGTCGATGGTCAGGCCCGCCTTGGCGAGCGCCTTGCGGGTGGCGGGGGCGGGGCCGGTGAGCATGATGGTGGGCTCGGATCCGGAGACCGCGGCGGAGACGATCCGCGCGCGCGGGCGCAGGCCGCCTCGCTCGCCGACCTCCTTGGAGCCGATCGCGACCAGGGAGGCGCCGTCGACGATGCCGGAGGAGTTGCCGGCGTGGTGGACGTGGTCGATCTTCTCCACCCAGTGGTACTTCTCCAGGGCCACTGCGTCGAAGCCGCCCAGGTCGCCGATGTCGGCGAACGACGGCTTCAGCTTGGCGAGCGAGTCGGCGGTGGTGCCGGGGCGCAGGTGCTCGTCGTGGTCGAGGACGACGAGGCCGTTGCGGTCCCTGACCGGGACGACGGACCGGTCGAAGCGGCCCTCCTTCCAGGCCGTGGCCGCCCGCTCCTGCGAGAGGGCCGCGTACTCGTCGACGTCCCGCCGGGAGAAGCCCTCGATGGTGGCGATCAGGTCGGCGCCGATGCCCTGGGGCACGAAGTTGACGGCGATGTTGGTCATGGGGTCGTTGAACCAGGCGCCGCCGTCCGAGGCCATCGGCACCCGGGACATCGACTCGACGCCGCCCGCGAGGACGAGGTCCTCCCAGCCCGAACGGACCTTGGCGGCGGCCATGTTGACGGCCTCCAGACCCGAGGCACAGAAGCGGTTCTCCTGGACGCCGGCCACGGTGTCCGGCAGTCCGGCCGCGACGGCGGCGATCCTCGCGATGTCGGAGCCTTGGTCGCCGACGGGGCCGACGACGCCGAGCACGATGTCGTCGACGGCCGCCGGGTCCAGGTCGGGGAAGCGGTCGCGCAGCTCGTGGATGAGGCCGACGACCAGGTCGATGGGCTTCGTGCCGTGCAGGGCGCCGGCTGCCTTGCCGCGTCCGCGCGGGGTGCGGATCGCGTCGTACACGTACGCTTCGGTGCTCACTGGTAAGCCTTTCGAGGAGGGTGGGCCGAGCGGTCGGCCGGGGTCAGTCGCCGTCTGTCGCGAGGGCGGCGCCGGCCGCCGGGGCGTCGTCCGTTGTGGCCGGGGCGTCGCCGCCCGGCAGGTCGTCCGTGACGAGCCGGGGTATCCCCCAGTCGCGTGCCACGGCCTCCGTGTCGGCGCCGGGCCGGGCGGGGCCGGAGCGGACGGTGACCGGGGTGGCGGAGAAGCGGGGGGCGGGGGCGGGCTGGGTGATGCCGCCGTGGTCGGTGAAGGTGCCGCGGGCGGCGAGGTGCGGGTGGTGCGGGGCCTCGCGCAGCGACAGGACGGGCGCCACGCATGCGTCGGAGCCCTTGAAGACGGCGGTCCACTCGTCCCGCGTGCGGGTGCGGAAGCGGGCGGAGATCGCCGCGCGCAGTTCGCCCCAACGGGTGATGTCCTTGCGTGCCCGCGCGTGGTCCGGGAGGCCGAGGAGGTCAAGGAACTCCGCGTAGAACTGGGGCTCCAGCGCGCCGACCGCCATGTACGCGCCGTCGGCGGTCTCGTAGGTGCCGTAGTACGGGCAGCCGCCGTCGAGGAGGTTGGCGCCCCGGCGGTCCTGCCAGCCGCCGGCGGCGAGCATGCCGTAAATCATCGTGGCGAGGTGGGAGGCGCCGTCGACGATGGCGGCGTCGACGACCTGGCCGGTGCCGGTGGCGCGGGCGTGGTGCAGGGCGGCGAGGACACCGACGACGAGGTACAGGGAGCCGCCCGCGTAGTCGCCGAGCAGGTTGGCGGGGACGGCCGGGGGCCCGTCGGGGGCGCCGATCATGCCGAGGGTGCCGGTGAGGGCGAGGTAGGCGATGTCGTGCCCCGCGCGCTGGGCGAGGGGGCCCTCCTGGCCCCAGCCGGTCATCCGGCCGTAGACCAGCCGGGGGTTGCGGGCGTGGCAGTCCTCGGGGCCGACGCCGAGGCGCTCGGCGACACCGGGGCGGTAGCCCTCGACCAGCACGTCGGCGCGTTCGGCCAGGTCGAGGACGCGAGCGGGGCCGTCGGCGGACTTGAGGTCGACGACCACGGAACGCTTGTTGCGATTGGTGACGTCGAACTCGGGATCGATCGCGAGGACGGCGCCGCCCGGGCGGTCCACGCGGACGACATCCGCACCGAGGTCGGCGAGGAGCATGGCGGCGAAGGGAGCGGGCCCGATGCCGGCCAGCTCGACCACGCGCACACCGGCGAGCGGACCGTGCCCCGGCGTCATTGCCGTCGGCGTCATTGCCGTCGTCATCCAGCCCCCTGCTGCGACACGAGCGATTGACCACCAGCGATGCTAAGAACGCGTTCCACCCGGCACAAGAGCTGGGCGAGCAAGCGCTTAGCCACCGTACCCCGGACCGAGCGGATCGGCAGGCCGGGCGACGGGTCCCGCACTCCTCACGCTAGCCTCAGCCACCGACAACGGCGCGGAGCGCACGACCGAGGGGTGTCATGAGCAGGCTAAACAGGGCGGATCTCCCCACGGATCGCCCCACACATCGTCGGTACGACATCGTGCTCTTCGGGGCCACCGGCTTCGTCGGGGAACTCACCGCGGAGTACCTCGCGGCACACGCACCCGAGGGGCTGCGCTGGGCGATCGCGGGCCGCAGCGAGGAGAAGCTGGAGCGGTTGCGCGAGCGGCTGCCCGGCGGCGCGGGCATCGGGCTGCTGCGGGCGGACGTGTCCGACCCGGGGTCCCTGCGGGCACTCGCCGAGCACGCGCGCGTGGTGGCCACGACCGTGGGGCCGTACGTCCAGTACGGCGAGGCCCTCGTCGCCGCCTGCGCCGACAGCGGCACCGACTATCTCGACCTCACCGGTGAGCCGGAGTTCGTGGACCTGACGTATGTGCGCCATGACGCACGCGCGCGTGAGACCGGTGCGCGGCTGGTGCACGCGTGCGGGTTCGACTCCATCCCCCACGACCTTGGCGCGTACTTCACCGTCCGGCAGCTGCCGGAGGGGGTTGCGCTGACCGTGGACGGTTTCGTGACCGCCGACGCGACCTTCTCGGGCGGCACGTTCGCCTCCGCGCTGGGCCAGTTCGCGCGCGGGCGGCAGATGGTGGCGGCCGCGCGGGACCGCGGACGGCACGAGCCGCGCCTGGTGGGCCGCCGGGCGACGGCACCGACGAGCGCGCCCCGGTTCGCCCCGGAGGTCGGCGCGTGGGCGCTGCCGCTGCCGACGATCGATCCGCAGATCGTGCGCCGCTCGGCGAAGGCGCTCGAACGCTACGGGCCCGACTTCCGCTACCGCCACTACGCGGCCGTACCGAGCCTGCCCGTCGCGGTGGGCGGTGTCGCGGCCGTCGGGGCGCTCTTCGCGGCCGCCCAAGTGGCACCCGCCCGGCGCTGGTTGTCCGACCGGCTCAAGCCCGGCGAGGGGCCGAGTCCCGAGAAGCGGGCGAAGAGCTGGTTCTCCGTGCGGTTCGTGGGCGAGGGCGGCGGCCGCCGCGTGTTCACGGAGGTCTCGGGCGGCGACCCCGGCTACGACGAGACGGCGAAGATGTTCGCCGAGTCCGCGCTCGCGCTGGCCCTCGACGACCTGCCGCCGACGGCCGGGCAGGTCACCACCGCGGTGGCGATGGGCGACGCCCTCACCGAGCGGCTGCGCCGGGCGGGTATCCGCTTCCGTGTCGCCGCCGTCCGCTGACCGTCCCTGCCTGCCCTGAGGGGTCCTTGCAGCCTGCCCGCCCGGGTCACGCGGCCTGATCGGGCGCCATAGTGCAAGGACCCCTACATGGGCCACGCCACCAAGGTGTAGATCATCCCGCCGATCCAACCGAGCCCCGCCAGCACGGCCACAACCAGCGCGGCGGTCACGGCACGCTCGACGGGCCGGTTGGGGTCGGCCAGGGGCTTCGGAGCACGGTGCGTCGTCATGCGGCCCAGCCTGCCGATCACGGGGAGGCGGGCACATCCGTACGGATACTCAGACGACGTACTCAGAGCACGTACTCAGAGGACCGGCGCGGCGGCCGACGGCCAGTCCCCCAGCGCGGCCTCGATGCGGTCCCGCACGGATGGGTCGTGCGCGGCCGTGGCGAGATGGACGGCCAGCGGGCCGACCTGCCACCCCGCGTGGTGGTCGAAGAACGGCGGCGGGCCTGCCGCGTTGTGGGCGAGCTTGGCCACCAGTTCCGCGAGCCGGAGGAGCAGTCGCTCCTCCTCCGCGGGCTGCTCGTCCACGGGGAGCCCGCTCCTGCGGATCAGGTCGAACACCTCGCGCCCCCGGCTCCAGGCGTCCCGGTCGGCCGCCAGTCGCAGCGCGGCATCGATCTCCGGCGTCCGGCCCGGGCCCGCCGCGGCCGCTTCGAGCACGCGGGCCGCCCAGAACACGGGGGCGGCCTGACGCTCGAAGAGGGAGCGTCCCCAGCTCGAGGTGGGGTCCGCGGTGGCTCGGTCGGCCAGGGGACCTCGCGTGCGCGTGGCCTCCCGCAGAGCCCGTCGGCACAGTGCGTCCGCCCTGCGCGTCGTCTCGGGCAGGCGGTACTCGGGGGTCAGGGCGAGGGTGTGGGCGCAGGCGTTGGCGAGGTTCACGCGGTGCCCCACGGAGACGAACACCGGCTTGACGCCGTCCCGGGTGCGCAGGGCTCGGCCGACCTCCTCGTCGGCCGCCATCAGCGGGGACGACGATCCGCGCCGGGTGCCGGGGTCGTCGTACGTGAAGGTGAAGGGGTTCTTGGCGACGCCGATCGTGGCGAGGCCGGTGAGGACGCCGAGGTGGGTGGCGAGGCCGAAGCGCCGGGGGTGGGCGAGGCCGTAGCCGTCGCAGACGACCAGGCCGGGTGGGCAGGGCAGGGCGTCGAGGGCGGCCAGGACGGTGGGGAGTTCACGGAAGGCGAGCAGACCGGGCACGTACGGGAAGGAGATCCGGCCCACCGCGGTCGCCTCGGCCACGACGGCGAGGTTCGCTGCGTCCAGGACCACGGCCGCGGCCGCCACCACGTCCCGCTCGTCGTCGTAGGCGACGTCGACTCCGGTCACATGGCCCGTCCCGGGCTGCGGCCCCGGCTCGTCGAGCACCATCCTCGCCCGCAGCTCGTCCTGGACGGCGCGGGCCTCCTCCTCGGTCGCGGGCCAGCCCGCGGGCACACCTACGGTCGTCATCGTGGTGCCGAGCCTACGGGCTCCGGCGGTACGCTCGCGATCATGTTCGTACTGGAGCTGACCTACACCGCCCCGCTCGATGCCGTCGACGCCGTGCTGGAGGCGCACGTGGCGTGGCTCGACGAGCAGTACGAGAAGGGTTACTTCCTCGCCTCCGGGCGCAAGAACCCGCGCGACGGCGGGGTGATCCTCGCCGTCGCCGAGGACCGCACCCGGATCGAGGAGGTCGCCGCGGGCGACCCGTTCGTCACCGCGGGAGTGTGCGCGTACCGCATCACGGAGTTCACCGCCACGAAGACGGCGCCCGAGCTGGAGCGGTACCGCGAGACCCTTGGCTGAGGCGCGGCCCGCGCCCCCGGGTCAGCCCTTGTTGCCCAGCGCGCGCTGGAGCTGCTGCTTGTTCATGTCCGAACGGCCGTGGATGTTGCGCCGCTTGGCCTCCTCGTAGAGCTGGTCGTAGGTGGGCCCCTGGGAGCCCTGGCCGGACCGCTGCCCGCCACGCTTGCCGGACGACATGTCCTGGGTGGAAGTGCGGCTGGCGGTCTTCGACTCACCGGATCGGGCGCGTTCCTTGTTCACCGTCCGCGCGGCGATCTCCTCGGCGCGCCCGGTGCTCTCACCCCGGTCCTGCGCGCTCTCCTTGATGTGCTCGTACTGGCGTTCCCGCTTCGAGCTGGAACCGCGTGGCATGCCCGTTCACTCCTCTCGACGCCTCTCCTCGTGCTCGGTGAACGGGTACCCCGTTGTGGGCGAATGTGGCACTCCGGTTCGCGTTCGGCGCTCGCCGGATCCGGCCGGAGTCAGTTCTCCAGGCGCGCCACGCGCCCCTTCTCCCCCGCCGCCCAGCACCCCAGGTCCGCCGTGCAGTCCACCGTGTCGTACGAGCCCGTGTCGACCGTCCGCCAGGTGCGGCCGGCGTCCGTCGTGAGGTCCGTGCCGGTGGGGCCGACCGCGAGCGCGGCGGTGCGGCTGTGCGGGAGCCAGGCGACGCCGGAGCGGTAGGCGGGCGGGGGCGTGGCGGCGGTCCGCCAGGTGCGGCCGCCGTCCCCGGTCGTGGCCGCCGCCCGCGGGGAGGGCTGGTCGGCACGGTAGTCGCCGCCGACGGCGAGGCCGTGAGCGCGGTCGCGGAAGGCGAGCGCGAAGACACCGCGGGCCGGGTCGCCCGCCGGGATCGGCGTGTCGGTGGCCGTCCAGTTCAGGCCGCGGTCGGCCGAGTGCAGCACGCGCGCGTGGGCACCGCCGCCGGTGGCCAGCCAGACGTCCCTCGCGCCGGAGATGACCAGGCACTGACCGCTCGCCGCGAACCCCGCCTCGCCGTCCAGCGCGGCCGGCATCCCGTCGTTCGGCAGCACCTTCCAGGAGCGGCCGCCGTCGCTCGTCGACAGGATGCGGAACTTTCCGTCGACCGGGTCGCTCATCGCCAGGCCGTGACGGCGGTCGAAGAAGGTGAGGCAGTCGTAGAAGGCGCGCGCGTCGGTGTTGCGGAAGGACTCGGTCCAGGTCGCCCCGCCGTCGTCGGTACGGTAGACGCGGGACGCCTCGCCCTCACCGATGGCCAGCACCACGGCACGCCGCGCGTCGAACGCCTCGACGTCCCGGAACTGCAACTCGGAAGCGCCGGGCGGTGAGACGTTCCGCCAGCTCTTCCCGCCGTCCGTGGTGCGCAGCACGGTGCCCTGCGTTCCGGCCACCCAGGCGGTCTCCCGGCCGACGGCCGCCAGCCCGCGGAACCGCACGTCGGGGGTTCCGCTGTCCTTGAGCTCCCAGTGCGGCGCCCGCTGCCCGGGCGCCTGCGCCTGCGCAGGGCCGGCGGTCAGGGCGGCCAGCGCCGCCCCGCAGGCGACTGCCGCGGCCACCGCCCGGCCCGTACGTCGCGCCCCTCGTCCCGTCCGTGCCGCCGGTCTCGTGCGTCGCGTGTTCCCCAAGCGCCTCATGGCGGGCGAAGCTAGCCCACCACCCCGGTGCCGTCCAGACGACCCCGCCCGGGCCGTCCCGAGGTGTCCCCGATCGCCCCAAGTGCCCTTTCCTGAACGGGAGGAGAGCTGCGCCACTCCTGTGAATGAACGCGGTGACCGAGGTCACTCGACTTCCTGTACACGGATTGGCCGATTCCGTCGTCTCTTCCAGTGCCCGGCCTCATCCGCCCGGAAGGTCTGTCCAGCCGCCATCAAGGGAGCAAGGCGTTGTCCACCGTCATCGAGCAGCCCGTAGAGGCCCGCCTCGTCGCCGCCGCGCCGCGGATGCCGAGCATTCCCGCCACCCTGCACTACGACCGCCGTGACCCGTTCGCCGTCCGCATGACCTTCCCCGCCCCGGCCACCCTGGAGGGCGTGGAGGTCTGCTGGACGTTCGCCCGCGACCTGCTCGCCGCCGGCCTGCACGACGCCGAGGGCCACGGCGACGTCCGCGTCCGGCCGTACGGGTACGACCGCACGGTCCTGGAGTTCCACGCCCCCGAGGGCACCGCCATCGTCCATGTCCGCTCGGGCGAGATCCGCCGGTTCCTGGAAGCCACGGGCGAGCTGGTGCCGGCCGGCCTGGAACACCTCCAGCTCGACCTGGACCACGACCTGGCGGAGCTGATGCGGGACGCCTGAGACGGGTCGGCGAGCCAGGGGGGTCTAACGCGCCTGGCCGAGCAGTGTGTTCAGCTCGCCGTAGTCGAACCCGCCGGTCAGCGTTTCGTACGTCCCCGCCTCCAGCAGCTCCCGCGCGGCGCGGCGGACGAGTGCGTGGGCCGCCTGGGTGATGCCCGATCCGGCGCTCACGCGCGCGACGCCGAGCCCGGCCAGTTCGGCGACGGGGAGTGCGCCGGGGCCGATCATGACGTTCAGCGGTCCGTCGACGCCGTCCACGAGGAGCTTGACGGTCTCCCGGTCGACGGCTCCGGGGACGAAGATCCCGTCGGCGCCCGCGGCGCGGAAGGCAGCGGCCCGCTCCAGGGTGAGGTCCACTCCCCCGACGCCCGTCAGGAGGGTGTCGATGCGCGCGTTGACGAACAGCGGCACGCCCTCGGCGTCGGCGGCCTCGCGGGCGGCGCCGATCCTCTCGGCCTGCTCGGCGACCGCCCGCAGCGGCCCCTCCCCGTCCTCGTACAGCGCGTCCTCGATGTTGATCCCGGCGGCGCCCGCGTCGAGCACCGCGCGGACGGTGTCGGCGACGCCCGCCGGGTCCGGCGCGTAGCCGCCCTCGATGTCCGCGCTCACCGGCACGCGCACCGCGGCGGTGATGGCCGCGACGGCCGCCACGGCCCGGTCGCGCTCCAGCCGGTCGCCGTCCGCCGCCCCCAGCGCCCAGGCGATCCCGGCGCTCGTAGTGGCCACGGCGGGCGCCCCCGCGTCCTCGACGATGCGGGCACTCGCGGTGTCCCAGGCGTTCGGCAGCACCAGCGGCCGCCCCGGGACGTGCAGGGCGCGGAAGGCGAGGGCACGGTCGCGGAGAGGGTTCTCGTTCGTCATGCGAATGACTCAAGCACCCGGCCGGGGTGGGGAGCTGGCGGAAATCCGACGTCAGTGTGAGGGCCCCTCGAGCGGCCCCGGCTAATTCCGTTGACAGCCCCTCAGACCCCTCCTACGGTGTACAACGGTTCTGTTGCCGTCGATTGGAGAAGGACGTTGCTCGTCTGAGGTCCTGAGACACCGCGTCACACCCGTGAGGTGTGGACGCCGCGTGCGACCTCGGCATTCGAGCCGTCCCTGACGGAGCAGGGCTTTTCTCATGCCCTGTGGCTCCTTCGGCCTTCGGCCTTCGTGCCGGCGTTCCCGGTCGCCCGCCCCGGTGTCTCGACACGCGTTGCTCCCCGACCGCATCCAGCAACCGCGAGGCCCGTATGCATACCTCCATCGCCTGTACGTCCCTCTCCTTCACCTGGCCCGACGGCACCCCAGTCTTCGAGGACCTCGACGTCTCCTTCGCCCCCGGCAGGACCGGTCTTGTCGGCGTCAACGGCTCCGGAAAGTCCACCCTGCTGAAGCTGATCGCCGGCGAACTCGGCCCCTCCGACGGCACCGTCCGCGTAGCGGGCGAGGTCGGCTACCTCCCGCAGAACGTCACGCTCGACACCGCGCTGCGCGTGGACGAGGCGCTCGGCATCGCCGCCCAGCGGGCCGCACTGCACGCCATCGAGGCGGGCGACGTGGCCGAGGCCCACTTCGAGACCCTCGGCGACGACTGGGACGTGGAAGAGCGCGCCCTGGCCACGCTGGGCGAACTCGGGCTCGGGCACATCGAGTTGGACCGCACGATCGGCGAGGTGTCGGGCGGCGAGTCCGTCCTGCTCCGCCTCGCGGCGCTGCTGCTGCGCCGGCCGGACGTCCTGCTGCTCGACGAGCCCACCAACAACCTCGACCTGTACGCGCGCAGGCGGCTGTACGCGGCAGTGTCGTCCTGGCCGGGTGTGATGGTCGTGGTCAGCCACGACCGCGAACTCCTCGACCTGGTCGACCAGATCGCCGACCTGCGCTCGGGCGAGATCACCTGGTACGGCGGCACCTTCTCCGCCTACGAGGAGGCGCTCGCCACCGAGCAGGAGGCGGCCGAGCGCATGGTGCGCGTCGCCGAGGCCGACTTCCGCAAACAGAAGCGCGAACTGGTCGACGCCCAGGTCAAGCTGGCCCGCCGCAAGCGGTACGGGCAGAAGATGTTCGACCAGAAGCGCGAGCCGAAGATCGTCATGGGCGCACGCAAGCGCGCGGCGCAGGAGTCCGCGGGCAAGCACCGCATCATGCACGAGGAGAAGCTCACCGAGGCCAGGGAACGGCTCGACGAGGCGGTGGACGCCGTACGGGACGACGACGAGATCCGCGTCGACCTGCCGTACACGGCCGTACCGCCGGGCCGTACCGTCCTCACCCTCCTGGACCTGGAGCTCGCGTACGGCGCCCGTGTGGCCGGGGGTCTCGATCTGCGCGGTCCGGAGCGGGTCGCGCTGATCGGGCGCAACGGCGCCGGCAAGACGACGCTGCTGCGCACGATCGCCGGGGAGCTGCCGCCGGTGTCGGGCGAGGCGCGGGCGCACGTCCCGCTCAGGTTCCTGCCGCAGCGGCTGGACGTCCTCGACGAGGAGCTGACCGTCGCCGAGAACGTGGCCCGGTTCGCGCCGGGCGCCACCAACAACCGGGTCCGGGCGCGGCTGGCCCGGTTCCTGTTCCGGGGCGCCCGGGCCGACCAGCGGGCGGCGACGCTGTCCGGCGGTGAACGCTTCCGGGCGGCGCTGGCCGCGCTGATGCTGGCGGAGCCCGCGCCGCAGCTGCTGATGCTGGACGAGCCGACGAACAACCTCGACATGGCGAGCGTGCGGCAGCTCACCACGGCCCTGGAGTCGTACGAGGGCGCACTGATCGTGGCCAGCCACGACCTGCCCTTCCTGGAGTCGATCGGCATCACCCGCTGGCTGCTCCTGGACGGCGAACTCACGCACACCACACCGGAGGCGATCGGCCAGGCAGGCCTGTCGGACTTCTGACGGCGGGGCGAGGCGCGGGCAGGCCCGTCGGACGCCTGACGGCGGGGCGGGGCGCAAGCAGGCCCGTCCGGCTTCTGAGGGCGCGGCGGGGCGCAAGCAGGCCCGTCGGACTTCTGACGGCGCGGCGGGGCGCAAGCAGGCCGGGCCGTCGGCCTCCCGACAGCCCGGCCGGCTCAGCCCCGGCAGACCGGCCGGTGGCCCCCTGGACCGTCTCAGGAGGGCCACAGGCCGGTGCGCGGGGTTTCGTGGGTGCGGACCGGCGCTGCATGATGGCCAGTCGGTGCCGCATCACGGGCACCGACACCCTCAGCCGATTCGGAGACCTGGACGTGCCCAGCAAGAAGGCCCTCATCCGCCGCCCCAGCCCACGCCTCGCCGAAGGCCTGGTGACGCACATCGAGCGGGAGAAGGCCGACGCCGGGCTCGCCCTGGAGCAGTGGGAGGCCTACGCGGAGACGCTGCGCGCGCACGGCTGGGAGACGATCGAGGTGGACCCGGCCGACGACTGCCCCGACTCCGTGTTCGTCGAGGACACGGTCGTCATGTACAAGAACGTCGCCCTGATAGCGCGGCCCGGCGCCGAGTCCCGGCGCGAGGAGACGGCCGGGGTCGAGGAGGCCGTCGCCCGGCTGGGCTGCTCGGTGAACTGGATCTGGGATCCGGGCACGCTGGACGGCGGCGACGTGCTCAAGGTCGGCGACACGATCTACGTGGGCCGGGGCGGCCGTACCAACGCGGCCGGGGTCCAGCAGCTGCGCGCCGCCTTCGAACCGCTGGGCGCGAGGGTCGTCGCGGTGCCGGTGAGCAAGGTGCTGCATCTGAAGTCGGCGGTCACCGCGCTGCCCGACGGGACAGTGATCGGGCACATCCCGAAGGTCGACCGGCCCGCGCTGTTCCCGCGGTTCCTGTCGGTGCCCGAGGAGGCCGGCGGCCACGTCGTGCTGCTCGGCGGCGACAAGCTGCTCATGGCGGCGAGCGCGCCGAAGACGGCCGGACTGCTCACAGACCTCGGGTTCGAGCCGGTCGTGGTCGACATCAGCGAGTTCGAGAAGCTCGAGGGCTGTGTGACATGCCTCTCGGTACGACTGCGGGAGCTGTACGCCTGACCGGGTGAACACCTCACCGTTTCAGCCATGGGACCTGCGGGTCCCGGAGCTGTTTTCATCCTCACGCCGCGTCGCGGGTGACCTGCGGCACACCTGCTGATCAGCGCTCTTTACGACGCCCTTAACCTACGGCTTCGTAACCTACGGGTTCGTAGCCTACGATCCCGTAAGTTGCCGCGCCCCCGGCCGGTTCGTTCCGCTTTGCTAGACCGTCCCTCTGGAGTACCACGTGACGATCACCACCCCTCACCTTGGCAGCCCCGCCGTCTGGACCGACGCCAAACTGCTGTACGCGCTGGAGGAAGTGGTCGAGACGGAACTCAACCGGCATCTGAAGGTCACCAAGGACTGGATGCCGCACGAGTACGTGCCGTGGAGCGATGCGCGCAACTTCCCCGGCTTCTTCGAGGACGGCGAGGCCTGGGACAAGGAGCAGTCCAAGGTTACCGAGATCGGCCGCATCGCCCTCATCGTGAACCTGCTCACCGAGGACAACCTCCCCAGCTACCACCACGAGATCGCCTCCCTCTTCGGCCGTGACGGCGCCTGGGGCACCTGGGTGCACCGCTGGACCGCGGAGGAGGGCCGGCACGGCATCGTGATGCGTGACTACCTGCTCGCCTCGCGCGCGGTGGACCCGGACAAGCTGGAGCAGTTCCGCATGTCCCACATGAGCGAGGGCTTCGAGTCGGACAACCGGCACTCGATGCTGCACTCGATCGCCTACGTCTCCTTCCAGGAGCTGGCGACCCGTATCTCGCACCGCAACACCGGCCACCAGTCCGGCGACCCGGTCTGCGACCGCATGCTGGCGCGCATCGCGACCGACGAGAACCTGCACATGGTGTTCTACCGGAACCTGCTGAAGGCCGCCTTCGAGCTCGCCCCCGACCTCACGATGCAGGCGGTGCGCGACGTCGTCGTGAACTTCCGCATGCCCGGCCACGGCATTCCCGGCTTCGAGCGGGCCGCCGCGCAGATGGCCATCGGCGAGGTCTACAACATGCGCATCCACCACGACGACGTGCTCCAGCCCGTCCTGCGGTTCCTGAAGGTCCTGGAGATCGACGGCCTGGGCCCCGAGGGACTTCAGGCGCAGGAGGAGCTCGGCCTGTTCATGGGCGGGCTGAACGCCGAGGCGCTGAAGTTCGACGAGAAGCTGGCCGCGCGCAAGGCCCGGATGGCGGCCCGCGCCGGCGCGTGACCGCCGCGTTCACGGCGCTCGGGCGGCCGGGGAGCCTCGGTTCAGCGTGACGTGCGTCGGAGTTGCAGGCGTTCCTTCTCGGACAGGCCGCCCCAGACGCCGAAGCGCTCGTCGTTGGCCAGGGCGTACTCGAGGCAGGCGGGGCGGATCTCGCACATACCGCAGATGAGCTTCGCCTCGCGCACCGAGCTGCCCGGCTCGGGAAAGAAGAAGTCCGCCCCGGTCTGCGCGCACAGGGCCTCGGCCTGCCAGGCGGGGGCGGTCGGGGTGATCGTGTCGATGTGCATGGGCGAAATCGTGCCGGGCGGCGAAAAACGTTCGATCAACGCGGGATCAACGCGGGATCAATGCGATCGTCGCGGGGGCCCGGCAGCCGCTCGATGATGCCCCGCCGTGCGGGCCGGCGCACGGCGGCGCGCGGGGACGGTCCCGAACGCCGAGAAACCCGCCGGTGACGGAGGACGCCTCCGGCGCGGGGCCGCGCTCCGGCGGCGATTGTCAGTGGGCGGTGCGAGACTCGGCAGTGCTGCGGGATTCGGCAGTGCAGAGAACGGGACCCTTCCGAGGAGGGCGAAGATGCTCACCACCCGTTTCGTCAACGGCGCCCCGAACTGGACCGACGTCGGCACCTCCGACATCGAGGGCGCGACCGCCTTCTACAACGCCCTCTTCGGCTGGCAGTTCCAGTCGGCGGGGCCCGAGGCCGGCGGCTACGGCTTCTTCCAGCTGGACGGGAAGACCGCGGCGGGCGGCATGCAGACCACCGCGGAGCAGGGCCCGCCGTCCTGGACGGTGTACTTCCAGACACCGGACGCGGAAGCCACCGCCAAGGCCGCCGAGCAGGCCCACGGCGGGGTGCTGATGCCGCCGATGGACGTGATGGGCCAAGGCACCATGGCGGTCCTCGCCGACCAGGCGGGCGTGCCCTTCGGCATCTGGCAGCCGGCGCAGACCAAGGGCGTGGACGTGGCGGGCGCCCCCGGCTCCCTGTGCTGGGTGGAGCTGTACACGCCGGACATCGCGGCCGCGGCCGCCTTCTACAACGCCGTGCTGGGCCTGGAGACCTCCGCCGTCCCCTTCCCCGGCGGCACCTACACCTGCCTGAACCCCGCCGGTGCCGGGGAGGACGCCATGTTCGGCGGCGTCGTCCCCCTGGCGGACGACCCCACGGAGGCGGCCTCCGACCCGTACTGGCTGCCGTACTTCGAGGTCACCGACACGGACGTGGTCGTGGGCAAGGCACAGTCCTTGGGCGGCGCGGTCCGCATGCCCGCCACGGACGTGGAGGGCGTCGGCCGCCTCGCCAAGCTCGCCGACCCGTACGGCGCCCGCTTCGCGGTGATCAAGAGCGCGCCGCAGCAGGGCTGAACGGCGGCGGTGCGCCCGGCGGCGGCCGGGGCAGCGAGTGCGCGTGCCCGCCTCGAGAGGGGCAACGGGCCCGCGGGCCCATGACCTTGTCGCGGCTACGCCGAGGCGCGGCGTACCAGGGTCGTCGGCAGGACCACGCCCGTCGGCATGCCGGCCGTGGCCTCGTCCGGGCTCGCCGCGTCAGCATTCGCGGGGCCCGCGTCAGAAGCCGCCGGGCCCATGTCCGTGTCCGTCACGTCCGCACCGGCCGCGGTCCCGTCTGCCGCACCCGCGTCCGCCGTGTCCCCGCCCCCGCCCTCGCCGCCTCCGCTGAGTCGGCGCAGCAGCAGGTGCGCCATCAGGCGGCCCGCCTCCTCGATGTCCTGGCGGATGGTGGTCAGGGGCGGGTCGGTCTGTTCGGCCACGGCGAGCATGTCGTCGAAGCCGATCACTGCCACGTCGTCGGGCACGCGGCGCCCGTGCTCGCGCAGGACGCGCAGGGCGCCCGCGGCGGTGAGGTCGTTGGCGGCGAACACGGCGTCCAGGTCGGGGCGACGGTCGAGGAGTTCACGCATCGCGCGCTCGCCACCGGCGGGAGTGAAGTCGCCCTCGGCGACGAGCCGCGGGTCGGCGTCGGGCAGGACGTCCCGGTAGCCGTCGAGCCGGTCCACCGCGGACGTCTGGTCGAGCGCCCCGGTGATGTGCGCGACGCGCCCGCGGCCGAGGCCGAGGAGGTGGCGCACGGCCTCACGGGCGCCGCCACGGTTGTCGCTGTCGACGTACGTCACCCCGCCGCGGCCGTCGCCCCAGCCGGGCCGGCCGCCGAACACGGTCGGGACGCCCGCGCCCTGGATCAGTCCGGGCAGCGGGTCGTCGAGGTGCAGCGAGAAGACCAGGGCCCCGTCGACGTGGCCCCCGGCGAGATAGCGGCCGACCCGGGCGTGATCGTCGCGGCCCTCCGTCAGCAGCAGCACGAGTTGGCTGTCGTGGGCCGTCAACTCCTTGCTGATGCCGCGCAGTTGCAGCGCGAAGAAGGGGTCGGCGAAGACCCGGGTCTCCGGTTCGGCGATGACGACGGCGACGGCGTCGTGCCGCCTCGTGACCAGGCTGCGGGCGGCCTGGTTGGGGACGTACCCGAGTTCCTCCACCGCCCGCCGGACCCGCTGGACGAGAGGTTCCCTGACCCCGTCCCCACCGTTGACCACCCGGGACACGGTGGCCCGCGACACCCCCGCCAGCGCGGCCACGGCCTCCAGGGTGGGTCGCGGCGCTGTGTCGGTCACTTCGGGGCTCCTCATGGGTGGGTGCGGATCAGGATAACTCTGGCACCGCGAGCGGAGTGAGAGCGCTCTCCGATCATCGAAAATCCGGTTGCACACGGGGCGGGAGCACCCTGAGGATCACCGCATGAGCATGCGAAAGGCCCATGGCCGCTGACCGCCGCCTGACCCCGTACGCCCGCCTCCCCCGCGCCCACCACGGCCGGACCGTGCTGCACAGCACGGTCGACGCCTTCGGGCGTGCGCACTGGCTGCTGCGCGGGGCGACCGTTCTGGCCGACCTGTACGACGCCGTGGTCGTCACCGTGGACGCAGGACGCTCGGAGGAGACGCACCTCAGCTCCGTGCGGGCGCGCTTCCCGCTGGTCGACGCGCTCCCCGACGGCGGCTTCGTCGTCGCGGACGCGCGCAGCCGCGCCGACGCCGACCAGGTGCACATCTTCGACGCGTTGGGCCGCCCGACGTGGGGCTTCACGGTCGGCGACGCCGTCGGGCACCTGCTGACCGACGAGTCCGGCGACCTGTGGGTGGGGTACTTCGACGAGGGCGTCGTCTCCGACCCGCTCAGCGAGCCGGGCGTGCGGCGCTGGAGCAGCACGGGCACACCGGCGTGGCAGTACGGTCCGCAGTCCGGGATCGGCTCCTTCCTGGACTGCTACGCGCTCAATGTGGGCCGGCGCGCGACCTGGGTGTACCCCTACACGGACTTCCCTCTGCTGGAAGTGCGCGACGGCCGACCACCGCATGTGCGCACCGCCCCGGTCAGGGGCGCGTCCGGCGTTGCCGTGCACGGCGAGCACGTCGCCTTCTACGGCGGGTACGCGGACGACGGCGACCGGCTCGTCCTCGGCAAGCTGACCGACTCGGCCGTCGAACCCGAGGAGGAAGTCCGTCTGCTGCGCTCCGACGGCAGCCGATCGGGCGGCCCGAGACGGGTCGTCAGCCGGGGATCACGCGTCTACGTCCAGGAGGAGCCCTTCACCGAGTGGGGCCTTCTCGACATCGGTTGACGCCGACGCGTACCCCTCAGTGCTCGTGCACGCCATGCGGTCCGTGCGGCTCGTACCCCGGGATCGTGCCGTCCGGCTTCTTCACCAGGAACAGGCCCACCATCCCCATGTCGGAGTGGCTCTGCACATGGCAGTGGTACATCCACGCCCCGGCGCCCACCCCCTCCCCCGCGATCACCTGGAAGCCGAAGGAGTCCGCCGGGCCGACGATCTTGTTGTCGACGACCTGGCTCGGATCGTCGGGGCCGGTGAGCAGGCCCGTGCGGTTGTCGGCCCAGCGGTGCCCGTGCAGATGGAAGGTGTGGTAGTACTCGCCGTGCGTGATCACCGCGAACTCGACGCGGTCGCCCACGGTGGCCTCGAAGTCGGGGCCGGAGTGCGGGGGCCTGTTGTTGATCGTCATGTCGTTGAAGACGACGGTGTGGGTGCGGTCGGGCAGGACGTCGCCCTTGCGGCGGACGATCACCGGGCCGTAGAGGCCCTTGCGGATGCCGCCGGTTCCGTGTTCCGTCCCGACGACGTGGTCGTGGTAGTGCCAGTAGCCCGCGCTGCCCGCCCGCCAGGTGCCGTCCGCGCGCCGGCCGGGTGCGTGGGTGCGCCAGGTGTAGGTGCGGGTGCCGCCCGGTTCGACGTCGCTCTTGTTCAGCTTCGTGCCGTCGCTGGAGATCTCGTAGTCCAGGCCGTGGACGTGCAGACTCGCGGCCACGTCCATCGTGTTCTCGACCTCGATGTGCAGCGTGTCGCCCTCGTTGAGCTCGATCAGCGGCCCGGGGACGGTCGCGGCGCCCTTCTCGAGGCCGTACCCCATCCGGCCGTCGGACAGTTTCTCGGCGTACAGCTTGAGGTGCCTCACCACACCCCCGGCCGGCGCGGTCCGCGCCGGTGCGGCGGCGCTCACGGCCTCGGAGCTCAGGGCCATCGATGTCGCGGCGACCGCGCCGCCCAGCAGCACCCGCCGGTTGAACCCGCGTCTGTCCATGCGGAACTCCCCACCCTGGTACGGATTTTGCGGAGACGGACCTGTGATGAACCTGTGAGACCGTACCGGGCCCTCAGCCGTTTATCCACTCCCTGGACAAAGTTCGTGCCATTCCGGTTATAGGTATTGGCGCGCCGGACGGTGGGGTCTAGCTTCTTGGCGCTGCCGCTGTGACCGAGGAGGTGCCCATGCACTTACGAGGGTTGAGCACAACAAGCGCGAGAAGACGGGCCTGGACGACGGCCGTGACCGCCGGATTCCTCACCGCCGGGCTGATGTCGGGCCCACCCGCCGGGGCGCTCCCGGCGCCGGAACCGCCCGGGACGACGATGTCCGTCAAGTCGCCGCCGGGCGGCGCGAACGTACGGGTGCTGATCTTCCACGGCACCGCCGCGGCCGGGAACGAGTCGCCGGTCGTGAACGCCGGTATCGAGGCGATCGAGCGGATCGGCCTGTCCGGCCCGCAGGACCAGCGCTTCACGGTGGAGGCCACGGACGACGCCTCGGTCTTCACCGACGACACGGAGTTGGGCCGCTACAACGCGATCGTGTTCCTCACCGGAGGCGGCGACGTCCTCGACCCGGAGCAGGAAGCGGGCCTGGAGTCGTACATGGAGGCGGGCGGCGGCTTCGTCGGCATCCACGACGCGGCCCGCGCGGAACCGTACTCGGACTGGTTCACCGGCCTCGTCGGCGCCCGCCCGGCATCTTCCAGCCCAACTGCCGTGCAGCGGGCGACCGTTGAGGTGGGCGATCGGCGACACCCGGCCACCCGGGACCTGCCGGTGCAGTGGAAGCGGCCCGACCAGTGGTTCAACTGGGCGAAGAACCCTTCGGGCGACGTGCACACCGTCGCCCGGGTCCGCGAGTCGACGTACCAGCCGGGCGCGAGCAAGAACGGCTGGGACCATCCGGTCAGTTGGTGCCGGGACTACGACGGCGGCCGCTCGTTCTACACCGGCATGGGCGGCACGGTGTCGTCCTACGACGAGACCGAGTTCCGTACGCATCTGCGCGGCGCCCTGCTGTGGACCACCCGGCTGGCGCAGGCCGACTGCAAGGCGACCATCACCGGCAACTACAAGGCCGAGCGCCTCACCCAGCCCAATCAGCCGGGCCAGAACGACCAGATCGGCGAGCCGCACGGCCTGGTCACCGCACCCGATGGGCGCGTGTTCTCCATCGGACGCGGCGGCGCCGACTCCTCCCAGCCGGTGATCACCGACTGGAACAACCCCGACATCGGCAAGGGCAAGGGTCAGGTCCACGTCTACGACCCGAAGACCAAGAAGGTGACGCTGGCAGGCGAGTTGACCGTCTTCGGCAACAAGGGCGGCGGCGACGAGCTGGTCAAGGTCGAGGAGGGCCTGCTCGGCATCGAGCTCGACCCGCGCTTCGAGCAGAACGGCTGGGTGTACCTGCACCACACGCCACACGCCCGCATCAACCGCGACACCCGCATGGCCGAGCGGCGTGTCTCCCGCTTCACGCTCGACCCCGCCACGAACAAGCTCGACCTCGGCAGCGAGAAGGTGCTGCTCAAGTGGCCGGTGCAGATCCACAGTTGCTGCCACGCGGGCGGCGGGATGGCCTGGGACTCCAAGGGCAACCTGTACATCGCGACCGGTGACAACAACTCCAGCCGCTTCAGCGACGGTTACTCGGGCAACAACCCCGAGCCGAACTACAAGGGCGTCTCCTTCGCCGACGCGCGGCGCACCGCCGGCAACACCAACAACCTCAACGGCAAGATCCTGCGCATCCACCCGGAGCCCGACGGCACCTACACCCTCCCGGAGGGCAACCTCTTCACCGGTCACGAGAGCGCGGAGGGCGGCGGGAAGACCCGCGGCGAGATCTACGTGATGGGCGTCCGCAACCCCGCGCGCATCTCCGTCGACCGACAGACGGACGTCCTGTACGCGGGCTGGGTCGGCCCGGACGCGAGCGCGCCGTCGACGACGTGGGGCCCGGCGAAGTACGACACGTTCGCGGTGATCACCAAGGCGAGCAACCGGGGTTGGCCGTACTGCATGGGCAACAAGCAACCCTACCGGGACCGGAACCTGCCGGATCCGTCGAAGCCGCTGGGCTGGTACGACTGCGACCACCCGAAGAACGAGTCGCCGAACAACGACGGCCTGGTCAACCTCCCGCCGGTCACCGGCAACAACATCTGGTACTCCCCGCAGGGCGGCGCCCCGGACTATCCGCGCGACGCGAACGGCGTCCCCTCCTACAAGCAGGAGCAGGCCACCTATCTGCTGCCGTGGCTCAAGGGCGGCGGCCAGGCCGCGATGAACGGGCCGGTCTACCGCTACGACCCGGCGGCCGCCGGGGACGCCAAGTGGCCCGCGTACTGGGACGGCAAGTGGTTCGTCGGCGACTTCTACGACGCCGACCAGCCGCGCAACGCCGTGCTCACCGAAGCGAGGACCCAGGGCGACGGCGGTCTGCCGGTGCACGCGGAGTCGCTGAAGAAGATCGTGCCGATCAGTAACGACGGCATCAAGAACCTCATGGACTGGAAGTTCGGTCCGGACGGCGCTCTGTACGTCCTCGACTACGGCCGCGGCTTCTTCACCTCGGACGCCAAGTCGGCGCTGTGGCGGGTGACCTACAAGGGCGGCGGTCCGACACCGCCGGCGGACCAGCTGGCAAGGGGGATCCAGTGAGACGCCAACGCACAGTCTGGGCGGCCCTGTTGGCCGTCCTGCTCATGACGCTCGGAATGCAGGTGACACCCGCCGCCGCGGATCAGGCAGCCGCCGCTTCTGTGCTCACCTGGACAGCGGGCGACGACATCACCAAGTACACCTCGGCACCGACGACAGCGGTGGCGGGCACGACGACGATCGTCTTCGAGAACAGCGCGGCGACCGGCAACACCACCGGTATGCCGCACACGTTGACGTTCGAGACCTCCGACCCCGAGTTCAACGACGACGTCCAGCTCAACATCCTCGCCAACCCGAACGACGACCAGGGCGGCCGCCACACCGCCGAGGTCACGCTCACCCCGGGCCGCTACTTCTACCACTGCACGATCCCCGGCCATGGACAGATGCAGGGCATCCTGATGGTGACCGAGGGCGGTGGCGAGGACACCACGGCGCCCGAGGCGACGGCGAAGGTGACCGGGGCGCAGAACGCGCAGGGTGAGTACGTCGGTTCGGCGAGCGTGACGGTCGCGGCCACGGACGACGGTGGGTCCGGTGTCGACAGGATCCAGTACGCCGTCGACGACGCGGCCGACTGGCTCCCGTACACCGCTCCGGTCGTCGCCGACCGGGTCGGCAGCCACAAGGTCCGCTACCGCGCCTTCGACAAGGCCGGCAACGTGTCGGCCGAGAAGAGCGTCGAGTTCACCGTGGTCGCCCCGCCGACCGACGACACGACAGCGCCGGAGACCTCGGCGACGGTGAGCGGCGCGAAGAACGCCGACGGGGCCTACATCGACATGGCGACGGTCACCGTCACGGCATCCGATACCGGGTCCGGCGTCGACCGTATCCAGTATGCGGTCGGCTCCACCGGGGACTGGCTGCCGTATACCGCCCCCGTCATGGTCCACCAGCTCGGCACCCACACCGTCCGCTACCGCGCCACCGACAAGGCGGGCAACGTCTCCGCCGAGAAGAGCGTCCAGTTCACGGTGGTCTCCGCACCGCCGCAGGACACCATTCCCCCGGTGACGGGCGCGATCGTCGACGGTACGCGCAACTCCGACGGGGCGTACGTGGGGAACGCCCGGGTCACCGTCAGCGCGACGGACACGGGGGGCTCCGGCGTCGCGCGCGTCGAGTACTCGCTGGACGCCGGTCCCTACCTGGCGTACACCGGGCCCGTGGTCGTCGACCGAGTGGGCGCGCACACCGTCGCGTACCGGGCGAGCGACCAGGCCGGGAACACGTCACAGCCACGCACGGTGAGCTTCACGGTGGTGGCGGGCGGCGGAGTCCCCGCGCCCAACTGCCCGGAGTTCGACGAGCGGTTGACGGTGATCGTCGGCACGGTCGACTCCGGAGTCCCCAACCGGGTGACCAACAACCGGTGCCGGATCAACGAGTTGATCGAGGACGAGAAGGAGTGGACGTCCCACGCGCTGTTCCTGAAGCACGTGAAGACGGCCCTCGGCAGGCTTCTCGACGAAGGGGTCGTCGACGAGCGCGAGTACGACGCCGTGCTGGAAACCGCCCGCGCGTCCGGAATCGGCAGGCCGGGGCAGACAGAGGGCTACCGCAAGCTCTTCGACGGCAGCGCGGACTCCTTCGCCAAGTGGCGGCAGGTGGGCGGCGGTTCGTTCGGGCTCAACGCCGACGGCTCGATGACCAGCGGAACCACGACTCCCGGCCTCGGCATGCTGTGGTTCCCGCAGCGCAAGTACGGCGACTTCTCCTTGAAGCTCCAGTGGCGTGACGACGCCCCGGGCACCGGCAACGCCAACTCCGGTGTGTTCGTGCGCTTCCCGTGGGTCCTCGACCACCCGGAGGAGTCACGGCCGGAGTGGGTCGCCATCAAGTACGGGCACGAGGTGCAGGTGCTGGACCGGCCCGACGGCGACATGTACAAGACGGGCTCCGTCTACGGCTTCGACCGGGTGGGCCTCGCCGGTGCGGGCGTGACACAGAAGGGCACCTGGAACGACTACGAGATCCGCGTGGTCGACCAGCACTACTCGGTCTACCGCAACGGTGTGCTGATCAACGAGTTCGACAACATCGGCGGCCTGGACTTCTCCCCGCCCCGCGCGGACGATCCGGGCACGGACGGGCGGCGGTTCGCCTCCGGCTACATCGGGCTCCAGGTGCACGGCACGACGGATGTGGTCTCGTACCGGGACATCCGGATCAAGGAGCTGTAGGAGGCCCCTTCGGTTCCTCCGGTTCCTTGGGCTCTTTTGGCTCCCTTGGGTCCTTCGGTTCCTTCCTGGCCCGGCTCGGCTGTACCCGTCTGGGTTCGCCCGGCATCTTCGGATACTCGGGCGGGTACGGCAGATCGCCGAGCCCGTGGTCGTGTTCGTCCTTTGTCGCCAGCTCCAGCAGCGCGTCGAGGGAGAAGGCGTGGTCGTCCATGTCCGCGTGCACGTCGCCGAGTCGGGCGAAGCGCGCGGGCATGGTCGCGAGGTCGAAGTCGCGGGGGTGGGCCTGGCCGACCTCCTCCCAGCGCAGGGGCGCGGAGACGGGGGCGTGCGGGCGGGGCCGTACGGAGTAGGCGGAGGCGATGGTGCGATCGCGGGCGGTCTGGTTGTAGTCGATGAAGATGCGCTCGCCGCGCTCCTCCTTCCACCACTTGATGGTCACGAACTCCGGCATCCGGCGTTCCATCTCCCGGCCGACGGCGATGGCGGCGCGCCGGACCTGGGTGAACGTCCAGCGGGGTGCGAGGGGCACGAAGACGTGCAGGCCACGGCCGCCGGAGGTCTTGGGCCAGCCGCGCAGTCCGCCGAACTCGTCGAGGACGGCGCGGAGTTCGTGGGCGGCGCGGACGGCGTCGTCGTAGTCGGTGCCGGGCTGCGGGTCGAGGTCGATGCGGAGTTCGTCGGGGCGGTCGACGTCGTCGCGGCGCACCGGCCAGGGGTGGAAGGTGAGGGTGCCGTACTGGGCGGCCCACAGCACGGCGGCCTCCTCCGTGGGACACATCTCGTCGGCGCTGCGGCCGCTGGGGAAGGTGATGTGGGCGGTCGGGATCCAGTCGGGCATGTTCTTCGGCGCCCTCTTCTGGAAGAACGACTCGCCGGCCACTCCCTCGGGGTAGCGCTCCAGGGTGGTGGGGCGGTTGCGCAGCGCGCGCAGGATGCCGGGGGCGACGGCCTGGTAGTACCGGGCCAGGTCCAGCTTGGTGAAGCCGCGCTCCGGAAAGAAGACCTTGTCGGGACTGGACAGCCGCACGGTCCGGCCGCCCACCTCCAGCTCCACCGCATCACCCATGCGAGCCACGGTAGGCGCACGCCGCAAACCTCGCACACCGGACCATCAGCGCGCAGAATCGGACCATGGATCTGCCGGTCATGCCGCCCGTGAAGCCGATGCTCGCCAAGTCGGTGGCGAGGATTCCGCCGGGCATGCAGTACGAGGCCAAGTGGGACGGGTTCCGGGCGATCGTGTTCCGGGACGGGGGTGAGGTGGAGCTCGGCAGCCGTACGGGGAAGCCGCTGACCAGGTACTTCCCGGAGTTGGCGGCGGCGCTGCGGGAGCGGTTGCCGCAGCGGTGCGTGGTGGACGGGGAGATCGTGATCGCGCGGGAGGGGCGGCTGGACTTCGACGCGCTGACCGAGCGGATCCACCCGGCGGACTCGCGGGTGCGGATGCTGGCGGAGAGGACACCGTCCTCGTTCGTGGCGTTCGACCTGTTGGCGTTGGGGGACGAGTCGCTGCTGGACGTGCCGCTGAGCGATCGGCGGGCGCTGCTGAGCCGGGCGCTGGAAGGGGTGACGCCCCCCGTGCATCTGGCGCCGGCGACGACCGACGTCGAGGTGGCGCAGGAGTGGTTCGAGCAGTACGAGGGGGCGGGCCTGGACGGGGTGATCGCCAAGCCGCTCGGTGTGCGCTACCTCCAGGACGAGCGGGCCATGTTCAAGGTGAAGCACGAGCGCACGGCGGACGTCGTCGTGGCGGGGTACCGCCTCCACAAGAGCGGCCCGGTGGTGGGGTCGCTGCTGCTCGGCCTGTACGACGACCGCGGTGCCCTCCAGCACGTCGGCGTGTCGGCGGCCTTCCCCATGAAGCGGCGCGCCGAGCTGGTGCAGGAGCTGGAGCCGCTGCGGATGGACGCCGTGGCCGGGCATCCCTGGGCGGCCTGGTCGGACGAGGCCGCCCACGAGACGGCCCGGCTGCCCGGCGCGCCGAGCCGCTGGTCGGGCCGGAAGGACCTGTCCTGGGTGCCGCTGCGGCCGGAGTGGGTCGCCGAGGTGGCGTACGACCACATGGAGAACGGGGCCCGCTTCCGGCACACCGCCCGCTTCCGCCGCTGGCGTCCGGACCGGACCCCCGAGAGCTGCACGTACGCACAGCTGGAGGAGCCGGTCCGCTACGACCTCGCGGAGATCTTCGGCGCCAGGGACTGACGCACATGAGGCCTGATCCCGTAGGACCGGCTCACGGCTCTATCAGGATCTTGATCGCGCCGTCCTTCTTCTGCTGGAACATCCGGTACGCGTCCGGCGTCTCGGACAGCGGTACCCGGTGGGTGGCGAAGTCGTCGACGCCGAGCGGGTCCTCGTCCGTCAGGTACGGGATGATCTCGTCGCTCCAGCGGCGCACGTTGGCCTGGCCCATCCGCAGCTGGACCTGCTTGTCGAACAGGGTGAGCATCGGCAGCGGGTCGGCCATGCCGCCGTACACGCCGGACAGCGAGATGGTGCCGCCGCGACGCACCAGGTCGATGGCGGTGTGCAGGGCGGCCAGCCGGTCGACGCTGAAGCGCTCCGCGAGCGGGCCGCTCAGCTTCCGGGGCAGCATCGCCGAAGCCTGCTGGGTGAGCTTGGCGGCCGCGCTGCCGTGCGCCTCGGTGCCGACCGCGTCGATGACCGCGTCGGGGCCGCGACCGTCGGTCTGGTCGCGGATCGCCGCGACCAGCTCCTTCTCGTGGTCGAAGCTCCTGAGGTTGTACGTCTCCACACCCCGGGCGTGCGCCCTGCGCAGCCGCTCGGGCACCAGGTCGACGCCGAACACCCGCCCGGCGCCACGGGCCTGGGCGATACGGCAGGCCATGTCGCCGATGGGGCCGAGGCCGAGAACGGCGATGCTGCCGCCCTGGGGGATGTCGGCGTAGGCGACCGCCTGCCATGCGGTGGGCAGGACGTCGGAGAGGTAGACGAACCGGTCGTCGGGCGGCCCTTCGGGGACCTTGATCGGCCCGTACTGCGCCTGCGGGACCCGCAGGTACTCGGCCTGGGCGCCCGGCACCGAGCCGTAGAGGCGGGTGTAGCCGAACAGGGCGGCGCCCATGTGCTCGCTGGTCACCTGCGTGGTCTCGCACTGCGTGGGCAGGCCCGTGAGGCACATCCAGCAGTTGCCGCAGGCGATCTGGAACGGCACGACCACGCGGTCGCCCGCCTGGAGGTCCGGCACTCCGGCGCCGACCTCCTCCACGATGCCCATCGGTTCGTGGCCGAGGATGTCGCCCGGCGTCATGAACGGGGTGAGCACCTCGTACAGGTGCAGGTCGGAGCCGCACAGGCCGGTGGAGGTGATACGGATGACGGCGTCCGTCGGCTCCTCGATCCGTGGATCCGGAACGGTCTCCACCCGCACGTCCCGCTTGCCCTGCCACGTCACTGCCCTCATCGCGCCGCGCTCCCTCCGTCGTGTCCGGTGTGCCCGGGCTGTCCGGTTCTGTGTCCCGCCCGGGTACCCGAAGGCCCCATACCGAACCACGACGTGCGCACCAGCGGAATCGATCGCACGTGTGCAGCAATAAGCAAATAAGCGCACAATGAGTGACACATGCGTGAGGTGGCAACGGTGGTCGTGAGACGCAGGGCACGTGCGCGGAACACCGCGACGACAGCGGCGCTGCTGACCGCCGCGGTGTCGCTCTCGCTGGTCGCGGGCTGCACGGGGAGTTCCGCCCCGCCCGACGACGGACGTAACACGAGCCGGACGCCGACGCGGAGCCAGACCGCCACCCCCACCACGGGCTCGGTACTCGCCGTGAAGATCGACAACGCGAGCACGGCCCGCCCGCACACCGGCCTGGACTCCGCGGACATCGTCTACGCAGAGCAGGTCGAGGGCGGGCTCAGCCGACTGATGGCGGTGTACGCCACGCGGCTGCCGAAGGCGGTCGGGCCGGTGCGCAGCGCACGCGAGTCCGATCTCGAACTGCTGCGCCAGTTCGACCGGCCCCTGCTGGCGTTCTCCGGCGCGCAGAGCAAGCTGATGCCGCTGATCGACGGTGCGCCGCTGGTGCCCGAGCCTCCGGGCCGGGCGTCCGGCGCCTACTTCCGCGACTCCGCGAGGCGCGCGCCGCACAACCTGTATCTGCGCCCCGACCGACTGCTGCCCACCGCGCCAGGCGCGGCCGCGCTGACCACCGGCTTCCACGTGGGCCCGGCACCCGCGGGCGGCAGGGCGCAGACCTCGCTCACCGTGCGCTACCCGGCGGCCCGTTTCGCCTTCACCTGGTCCGGGAGCGACAAGGGCTGGCGGGTCGCGATGGACGGGACCGCCGCTCGGACGACCGACGGCAAGCCGCCCGCTCCGCCGACGGTCGTCGTGCAGTACGTGAAGGTCCGCACGTCCACCTTCCGCGACTTCCTCGGCAACAACACGCCGTACACGGAGACGGTGGGCTCGGGGACGGCGACGGTGCTGCGCGACGGGCGGGCGTACGACGTGGAGTGGAAGCGCCGAAAGGCCACTGACGGCACGGAGTTCACGACGAAGGACGGTCGGCCGGTGAACTTCGCCGCGGGCCAGGTATGGGTGGTCTTCGCGAAGAAGTGATCGCGGCGGCGATCAGCGCGGCGCGACGAGCGGCTCCGCGGGATTGCGCAGCCCCTCCGCCGCGTCCGACACCCGACGGATCAGGTCGAAGAACTGGTTCTGCTCCTCGGCGGAGAGCGGGGCGAGGAAGACCTGGTTCATCCGGGCCGTGCGCACGGTCAGCTTGCGGTGGGTGCGCAGGCCGTCGTCGGTCAGGCGCAGCAGGAAGCGGCGGCCGTCCTGCGGGTCGCGGACCTTGTCGAGCAGCCCGCGCCGGCCGAGCCGGCTGATCACCTCGGCGATGGTGGACCGGTCGAGCCCCACCCGCTCCCCCACCGTGCGCTGGTCCAGGCCCGGTTCGGCGACGAGTGCGTTGAGGACCGCGAACTGGGGCGAGGTGATCTCCTCGGAGACCATCGTGTTCCACAGCAGGTAGTGCGCCTGCTGCAGTCGCCGGGCCAGGTGCCCGGGATGGGTGGTGAGGTCCACCGCGGCCATCCGTACTCCCCGGGTTGAATTCGTTGGTGTACTGAACAATACCCGGGGAAGACAGTCTTGACGCCCCTGGTGCCTCGATGGCAGCGTGAAGACACCTCACTGAAATACTCAGTGCCCTGATTAATTGAGGGTCGGGGTGCTCGGAAGAGATGGGGCTTCACGGATGGACAAAGTGGTCGCCACGGCCCTGGAAGCCGTGGCCGACGTGCCCGGCGGCGCGTCGCTCGCGGTGGGTGGTTTCGGGCTGAGCGGTGTGCCGAACGTGCTGATCCAGGCCCTGTACGAGCGGGGCGTGGCCGGGCTGTCGGTCGTCTCCAACAACTGCGGGGCGATGGAGTCGGGCCTCGCGGTCCTGTTGGCCGCCGGGCGGATCGCGCGGGTGACCGGGTCCTACATCGGCGGGAACAAGGAGTTCGCCCGGCAGTACCTGGCCGGCGAGCTGGAGGTGGAGCTGATCCCGCAGGGCACGCTCGCCGAGCGGCTGCGGGCAGGCGGCGCCGGAATCCCCGCCTTCTACACCCCGGCCGGGGTCGGCACCCAGGTCGCCGAGGGCGGGCTGCCCTGGCGCTACGACGGTGAGGGCGGGGTCGCGCTGGCATCGCCGCCGAAGGAGGTGCGGGAGTTCGACGGCACCCAGTACGTGCTGGAGCACGGTATCCGTACCGACTTCGCGCTGGTCAGGGCGGCGAAGGGGGACCGGCACGGCAACCTCGTCTTCAACAAGTCCTCCCGCAACTTCAACCCCCTCGCGGCCATGGCGGGCCGGGTGACGATCGCCGAGGTCGAGGAACTCGTCGAGCCCGGCGAGATCGACCCGGACGCAGTGCACCTGCCGGGGATCTTCGTGCAGCGGGTCGTCGCGCTGACCCCCGGGCAGGCGGCGGACAAGCGGATCGAGCAGCGGACGGTGAGCAACTGATGGCCTGGACACGCCAGGAGATGGCCGCCCGCGCCGCGCGCGAGCTCGAAGACGGCCAGTACGTCAACCTCGGCATCGGACTGCCGACCCTGATCCCCAACTACCTGCCGCCGGGCGTCGAGGTGATCCTGGAGTCCGAGAACGGCATCCTGGGCACCGGCCCCTACCCCACCGAGGACCAGGTCGACCCCGATCTGATCAACGCCGGCAAGGAGACCGTGACGGTCCTGCCGGGCGCGTCCTTCTTCGATTCCGCGCTGTCGTTCGGCATGATCCGCGGCGGTCACATCGACGTCGCCGTTCTCGGCGCCATGCAGGTGTCCGAGAACGGCGACCTCGCCAACTGGGCCATACCGGGCAAGCTGATCACGGGGATCGGCGGCGCGATGGACCTCGTCCATGGCGCCCGCACGGTCATCGTGGTGATGACCCACACCGCCAAGGACGGCTCGCCGAAGATCCTGACCGAGTGCGCGCTGCCGCTCACAGGTAAGGGGTGCGTGAACCGGATCATCACCGACCTCGGCGTCCTCGACGTCACCGAGGACGGTCTGACGCTTGTCGAGACCGCGCCCGGCGTGAGCGTCGACGAGATCATCGGCAAGACCGACGCCAAGCTGACCGTCCCGGAGGACCCGCGATGAAGGAGGACCTGCGATGAAGGACGTCTACATCGTCGACGCGGTCCGCACCCCGGTCGGCCGCTACAACGGCGCGCTCGCCACCGTCCGCCCGGACGACCTGGCCGCCCACGCCCTGCGTGAACTCCTCGCCCGCACCCCCTCGTTGGACCCGGCCCGCATCGAGGACGTCTACCTCGGCAACGCCAACGGGGCCGGCGAGGAGAACCGCAACGTCGCCCGTATGGCCGCCCTCCTCGCGGGCCTGCCCACCTCCGTGCCCGGCGTGACCGTCAACCGGCTGTGCGCCTCCGGCCTGGAGGCGGTCATCCAGGCGGCCCGCGCGATCGCCGTCGGGGACGCCTCCATCGCGGTGGCCGGTGGTGTGGAGTCGATGACCCGCGCGCCGTACGTCCTGCCGAAGAACGACAGGCCGTTCCCCGCCGCCCACACCGAGCTGTACTCGACCACGCTGGGCTGGCGCATGGTCAACCCGAGGATGGACCCGCAGTGGACCGTTCCGCTGGGTGAGTCGGCGGAGCTGATCGCCGACAAGCACAAGATCACGCGGGAGCAGCAGGACGGGTTCGCCCTGCTCAGCCACCAGAAAGCGGCCAAGGCGCAGGCCGCAGGACTGTTCGACGCCGAGATCGCGCCTGTGCCGATCCCGCAGCGCAGGGGCGAGCCGGTGGTGGTCGACGCCGACGAGTGCGTACGCGCCGATGCGTCGCTGCAGGCGATGGCCAAGCTGAAGCCGTCCTTCCGCACGGCGAGCGAAGCGAGATGGGGGTCCCCCCGGCCGGAGGCTGGGGGAGGCACGGTGACGGCCGGGAACGCCTCGCCCCTGAACGACGGGGCCGCAGCCCTGCTCCTCGTCGACGAAAAGGGCCTGAAGGCCACCGGCCGTGAACCGCTCGCCCGCGTCGGCGCGACCGGTGTCTCCGCGATCGACCCGCACTACTTCGGGCTCGCCCCCGTCGAGGCGGTCAACCGCGCCCTCGCCAAGGCCGGCAAGCAGTTCGGCGACCTGTCGGTCCTGGAACTGAACGAGGCGTTCGCCGCGCAGGTGCTGGGCTGTGTGGCGGAGTGGCCCGAGTTCGACCAGGCGATCCTCAATCCCCAGGGTGGCGCGATCGCCCTCGGGCACCCGCTCGGCGCCTCCGGTGCCCGCCTCGCCGGCACCGTCGCCCACCAACTGGCCGCCCGGGGCTCCGGCACCGGCGTCGCCACCCTCTGCATCGGCGTGGGCCAGGGCCTGGCCCTCGTCCTCGAACGCTAGGAAGCGTCAGGAAGCGTTAGGAAGACCCATGACTCTCACCCAGCACGACATCGACCAGGAGATCGCGGCCGAGCACGCCGCGTACGAGAAGCGGGTCGCCGACGGCGGCCCCGTCGAGCACCATCCGCGCCGGGACTACGCCCCCTACCGCTCGTCCCTGCTGCGCCACCCGGGGCAGCCGCCGGTCGCCATCGACGTCGCCCAGGACCCGGAGCTGGTGGAGCTGTCCTCCCCGGCCTTCGGCGAGCGGGACATCACCGAGATCGACAACGACCTGACCAGGCACCACCGGGGTGAGCCGATCGGCGAGCGGATCACCGTATCCGGACGGCTCCTCGACCGTACGGGGCGCCCGATCCGCGGTCAGCTCGTCGAGCTCTGGCAGGCCAACTCGGCCGGCCGGTACGCCCACCAGCGCGAGCAGCACGACGCCCCGCTGGACCCCAACTTCACGGGCGTGGGCCGCACCCTCACCAACGACGACGGCTTCTACCGCTTCACCACGATCCAGCCGGGCCCCTACCCGTGGCGCAACCACGTCAACGCCTGGCGCCCGGCCCACATCCACTTCTCGCTCTTCGGCTCGGCGTTCACGCAGCGGCTGGTGACGCAGATGTACTTCCCCAACGACCCGCTCTTCGAGTACGACCCGATCCTGCAGTCCGTGACGGACGACGCCGCCCGGCAGCGCCTGGTCGCCACCTACGACCACAGCCTCTCCGTGCCCGAGTTCTCCCTCGGCTACCACTGGGACATCGTGCTGGACGGCCCGAACGCCACCTGGATCGAGGAAGGACGCTGACCGCCATGACGAAGATCGACACAAGCAGCCCGGAGAGCGTGCTGCCCACCCCGTCGCACACGGTGGGCCCCTTCTACGGATACGCCCTGCCGTTCCCCGGCGGCGGGGACATCGCACCCGTCGGCCACCCGGACACCATCACCCTCCAGGGGTATGTCCACGACGGCGAGGGCAAGCCGCTGCCGGACGCCTTCGTCGAGCTGTGGGGACCCGACCCGGACGGCAACCTGCCGCAGGTGGACGGCTCGATCCGGCGCGACCCCTCGACCGGCGGCTACCTGGGCCGCAACGGGGTGGAGTTCACCGGCTGGGGCCGCATCCAGACGGACGCCAACGGCCACTGGTACGCACGCACGCTGCGTCCCGGGGCACGTGGGCGGAGCGCGCCCTACCTGAGCGTGTGCGTGTTCGCGCGCGGTCTGCTGGTGCACCTGTTCACCCGGGTCTACCTGCCGGGCGACGAGGCTGCGCTGGCCGCCGACCCGCTGCTGGCCCGCCTGGAGCCGAACCGCCGCGACACGCTGATCGCCACGGACGGAGGCGACGGCACGTACCGTTTCGACATCCGTCTTCAGGGCGAAGGCGAGACGGTCTTCCTGGAGTTCCAGTGACCCCTGCAGAGTCCGACACCGGTCTGCTCGCCCCCGGGTGGGCCGGCTCCCCCGCCGCGGCCGCGACGAGCGACGGCGCCTTCCTGCGGGCGCTGCTCGACGCGGAGGCCGCGCTGACCCGGGCGCAGGCCGCGCTGGGGCTCGCCCCGGCCGGCGCGGCGACGGCGGTGACACGGGCGGCCGACGCGAACAGCTTCGACGTACGGTCCCTCTCCGAGCGCGCCCGGGCCGGCGGCAACCCGGTCATCCCGCTGGTCGGCGAGCTGACGAAGGCGGTCGGCGAGGAGTACGGCCCGTACGTCCACCGGGGTGCGACCAGCCAGGACATCATGGACACGGCGACGATGCTGGTGGCGGTGCGCACACTGGACCTCGTCCTCGCCGACCTCGCCCGCACCGAGCGCGCGCTGGCCCGGCACGCCGCCGAGCACCGCGACACCGCGCTGCCGGGACGGACGCTCACCCAGCACGCCGTACCGACGACGTTCGGGCTGAAGGCGGCCGGGTGGCGGTCGCTGGTGCTGGACGCGCGGGACCGCGTGACGGCGGTACGGGACGGACTCCCCGCCCAACTGGGCGGCGCGGCCGGCACGTTGGCGGCCTTCACGGCATACGGCGCCGACGACCCCACCGCCCTGCCCGCCGCCTACGCCCGTGAACTCGGGCTCGCGGAGCCGCTGTTGCCCTGGCACACCCTGCGCACGCCGATCGCCGACCTCGCCGGGTGTCTGGCCATCACGGCCGGGGCGCTGGGCAAGATCGCCGCCGATGTGCTCACCCTCTCCCGCACCGAGATCGCCGAGGTCGCGGAGGGCAGCGGCGGCGGCTCCTCGGCCATGCCGCACAAGGCGAACCCGGTGCGGTCCACCCTGATCGCGGCGGCCGCCCGGCGGGCACCGCAGCTCGCGGCGACGTTGTACTCGGCACTGGTGGCGGAGGACGAGCGGCCGGCCGGGGCCTGGCACGCGGAGTGGGAGCCGCTGCGGGACCTGTTGCGGCTGGTCGGCGGTGCCGCCCGCGACGCCGCCGAACTGGCCGAGGGGCTCCGGGTGAACGCGGACGCCATGCGCGAACACCTCGGCCTCACCCATGGGCTGATCGTCTCCGAGCGGCTCTCCGCCGAGCTGGCCGGCGTGCTCGGCCGCGCCCGCGCCAAGGACCTGCTCACCGAACTCGCCCGGCGCACCTACGCCGAGGGCAGACCGCTGGCGGAACTCCTCGCCGAGGAGCCCCAGTTGCAGGGCGTCGACCTCGACCTGGACGAGATCGCCGACCCCGCCCGTTACACCGGCTCCGCAGGAGCCATCATCAACCGTGCGCTGGAGCGACGTTGACCGAGAACCTTCTCAACCACCGTACCGAGGGCCCCGCTTCCGCTCCCCCTCTTCTGCTCGGCCCCTCGCTGGGCACCTCGTACGCCCTGTGGGACAAGGTGGCGCCCGAGCTGTCCGTCACCCACCGGGTGGTGCGCTGGGACCTGCCGGGGCACGGTGGTTCGGCGGCGGATCTGATCGGGCCCGGGGCCACGGTCGGCGACCTCGCCGAGCGGGTGCTCGCGCTGGCCGACGCGCTCGGTCTGGAACGGTTCGCGTACGCCGGGGTGTCGCTGGGCGGTGCGGTCGGTCTGCATCTCGCGGTGCACCACCCGGAGCGGGTGTCCTTCCTCGCCGTGATCTGCTCGTCGGCCCACTTCAACGGCTCGAAGCCGTGGGAGGAGCGGGCGGCACTGGTGCGCCGCGAGGGACTGGCCTCGCTCGCCGAGAGCGCGGACGCCCGCTGGTTCACGCCCGGGTTCACCGTGCCGGAGCTGGTGGAGGACCACCGCCGTGCCGACCCGGAGGCGTACGCCGCCTGCTGCGACGCCCTGGCCGCGTTCGACCTGCGGGACCGGCTCGCGGAGATCTCCGCGCCCACCCTGCTGATCGCGGGCCGGCAGGATCCGGCGACGCCTCCCGCCCATCTGCGGGAGATCGCGGACGCGGTGCCCGGCGCTGCCCTCGTCGAGCTCCCCGGCGCCTCGCACCTGGCGCCCGCGCAGTGCCCCGAGGCCGTCCTCACCACCCTGCGGGCCCACCTCGACGGGGGCGCCAGGAGGGGCATGGAGGTGCGGCGGCAGGTGCTCGGCGACGCCCACGTGGACCGGGCTCAGGACCGGCAGACTCCGTTCACCGCGCGCTTCCAGGACTTCATCTCGCGCTACGCCTGGGGCGAGATCTGGACCGACTCCACGCTCAGCCGCCGCGAGCGCAGCATGATCACGCTGACGGCGCTGGTCGCCCACGGCCACTACGACGAGCTCGCCATGCACGTCCGGGCGGCGCGACGCAACGGGCTCACGCCCGAGGAGATCGGCGCCGTCCTGCTCCAGACGGCCGTGTACTGCGGGGTCCCGGCGGCGAACTCGGCGTTCGCGACGGCACAGCGGGTGCTCGCGGAGGAGGAGAGCGTTTAGCCCACGCCTAGCCCACCACGTATCCCCGCCGCTTGTCGACGACGTTGCGGAGCGGGCGGCCCTCGATGTGGCGGGTGAGGTTGTCGAGGAACACTTCGATGAGTGCTTCCCGCTCGCCGGTGGTCTCGCCCGCCGCGTGCGGAGAGATGATCACACCGGGCATGTTCCACAGGGGCGAATGTGCGGGCAGTGGCTCCTGGTTGAAGACGTCCAGGGCGGCTCCGGCGAGTCGGCCGTCGGTGAGGTGGTCGATGAGCGCTTTCTCGTCGACGAGGGCGCCTCGGCCGACGTTGACCAGCCGGGCCCCGGGCTTTATGGCCGCCAGTACGGAGGCGTCGACCATGCCTCGTGTGTCCTTGGTGAGGGGGGCGGCGAGGACGACGTAGTCGGCCTCTGCCAGTGCGGAATGCAGCGTGGCGGGGCCGTTCACCGTGCCGAAGTCGGGGTGGTCGGTTCGGCTCGATCGCCCGGCCCCCTGCACCCGCATGCCGGCGCCGCGCAGCAGCCGGGCGATGGCGCGACCGATGGGGCCCGTGCCCCAGACCAGGGCGGTGCGCCCGGTGATGGTGTCGCTGGGGCGCGGACGCCATTCGCGGCGCTGTTGGTGTTCCCAGGTGCCGGGGAAGTCCTTGGCGAGGGCGAGGATCAGACCGAGTACGTATTCGGCGGTCGGCTGGTCGTAGACGCCGCGCGCGTTGGTGAGAGTGACGCCGGGGTCGTTGACCAAGGCGGGGAAGAGGAAGGAGTCCACGCCCGCGGAGGCTGCGTGGACCCAGCGGGGGGCCTTGTCCGGGTTGTCGGGCCAGGCTGCGCGGATGGCCGGGGTGATGGTGACCCAGGCCAGGAGGGCGTCCGCGCCGGGGAGGAGAAGGGGGAGCTCCTCCTCGGTCGCGTACACCGTGTCCGCGAGCCGCTCGATGAGTCCTGTGGCCGGAGGCAGGTTGCCGCGGTAGAGGACGACGAGGCGGTCGGGCATGTCAGGCTCCGGTGGGTACGGCGATGTACTTGTATTCGAGGAACTCGCTGATGCCGACGCGTCCGCCTTCGCGGCCGAGGCCGGACTGCTTGACGCCGCCGAAGGGGGCGGCGGGGTTGGAGACGAGACCGGTGTTGAGGCCGATCATGCCGCTTTCCAGGCGTTCGCTGACCCGCAGGGCGCGGTCGAGGTTCTGGGTGAACAGGTAGGCGGCCAGGCCGAATTCGGTGTCGTTGGCGGCGGTGACGGCCTCGTCCTCGTGGTCGAAGGTGCGGATGGCGGCGACCGGGCCGAAGATCTCCGTGTCCATGATGGCGGAGTCGGAAGACACCTGGGTCAGGACCGTGGGCGGGTAGAAGCAACCGGGGCCGGACGGGAGTTGACCGCCGGTGAGGACGGTGGCTCCGCGCTTGACGGCGTCACGCACCAGCTCGTCGACCTTGCTGCGGCCGGTGGCGTCGATGAGGGGGCCGACGTGGACGCCCGGTTCGGTGCCGGGGCCGACCTTCAGGGCGGCCATGCGGGAGGCGAGGCGGGTGGCGAACTCTTCGGCGATGGTGGTGTGGACGTAGATGCGGTTGGCGGCGCAGCAGGATTCGCCCATGTTGCGCATCTTGGCGACCATGGTGCCTTCGACGGCGGTGTCGAGGTCGGCGTCGTCGAAGACGATGAGGGGGGCGTTGCCGCCGAGTTCCATGGAGGTGCGTACGACGGTGTCGGCGCACTGGGCGAGCAGGATCCGGCCGACCTGGGTGGAGCCGGTGAAGGAGAGCTTGCGGATCTGCCCGCTGCGCAGGAGGGGTTCGACGACGCCGGCGGCGTCGGTGGTGGTGACGATGTTCAGCACGCCCTCGGGCAGGCCGGCTTCGGTGAGGATCTCCGCCAGGGCCAGGGACGACAGGGGGGTCTGGGGTGCTGGCTTGAGGACCATGGTGCAGCCGGCGGCGATGGCAGGGCCGATCTTTCGGGTGCCCATGGCCAGGGGGAAGTTCCAGGGGGTGATGAGCAGGCAGGGGCCGACGGGCCGTCGGGTGACCAGGAGGCGGTTCTTGCCGTCGGGGGCGGTGGTCATACCGCCGTCGATACGGACGGCTTCCTCGGAGAACCAGCGGAAGAACTCGGCGGCGTAGGCGACTTCGGCACGCGCCTCGGCCAGGGGCTTGCCCATCTCCAGCGTCATCAGCAGCGCGAGGTCCTCGGTGCGGGCGATGATGAGGTCGTAGGCGCGACGCAGGATCTCGCTGCGCACGCGCGGCGGGGTGGCGGCCCAGGCCGCCTGCGCGGCGACCGCCGCCTCGACGGCACGCCGGCCGTCCGCGGGAGAGGCGTCGGCGACCTGGCACAGCTCTTCACCGGTGGCCGGGTTGTCGACAGCCAGGGTCCGGCCGGACTCCGCGTCCCGCCAACCACCACCGATGAACAACTGCTTGGGAACATCGTGGACGACAGTCATCTTGGGTGTCTCCTTGTATGGGTAGAGGTGCTGCCGACCGGTCAGCGGATGCGGTCCAGCGTCTTGTAGTAGGCGCCCGCGAAAGGCAGGAACCAGGCGGTGCCGTTGTAGAGGGGGATGCGGGGTGCGGGCAGGTCGCGGACCGGGCTGGCCTCGGGGTGTCCGTCCATCACCTCGGCCATGACCTGACCCATGTACGTGGCCATCTGCACGCCGTGGCCCGCGTATCCCACGGAGTAGTACACGCCGTCCTCGGTCTGCCCGGCGTGCACGATGCGGTCCATCGCGAAGCCGACGGAGCCGCCCCACACGTACTCGACCTTCGTCCGGGCGAGTTGGGGGAAGACCCCGCACATCTCACGGAACAGGACCTGTCCGCTCTTCTTGTCCGAGGTGGGGTCGGACGGTGCGAAGCGGGCGCGGCCGCCGAACAGCAGCCGGTTGTCCGGGGTGAGCCGGAAATAGTGGCAGACCTTGTTGGAGTCGACGATGAGGCGGGCCTTCGGGATGATGTCCCGGGCGAGTTCCTCGCCGAGCGGCTCGGTCACGATGATGAAGCTTCCCAGGCAGACCTGCTGGCGGCGCAGCCACGGGAAGTTCTTGTCGGTGTAGGCGTCGGTGGCCATCATGACCTGCCCGGCGCGGACCACACCGCGCTCGGTGCTGACCTCGAAACGGCCGGCGGCGGTACGCCGCACGCCCACGGCCGCGTTGCGCTCGTGGATCTCGACACCGGTGCGCTCGCACGCCTCGGCCATGCCGCGCACGAAGCGGCCGACGTGCAGTGCGGCGCTGAGCGGGTCCAGCAGGCCGCCGTGGTAGGCGTCGGATCCGATCTCGGAACGCAGCTCGGACTTGCCGATCAGTGTGGTCTCGTGTCCGAAGTACTGGGCCAGGTCGCGCTGTTGGGCCTTCTTGCTCTCGAAATGCGCGGGGCGGGACGCGACGCCCAGGCGTCCGACGCGACGAAACTGGCAGTCGATGGACTCCTCGTTCACGAGCCGCTCGACGGTGTCCACGGCCTCGCCGTAGGAGTTGTACATCTCGCGGGCCCGTTCGAGGCCGTACCGGCGGATGGCCTGGCGTACGCCGATGGTGAAGCCCAGATTCGCCATGCCGCCGTTGCGCGCGGAGGCCCCGGAGCCGATCTGACCCTTCTCGACAAGGGTGACACGGGCGCCCTTGCGGGCGGTGTGGAGGGCGGTGGACAGACCGGTCAGGCCGGCGCCGATCACCACCAGGTCGGTGTCTTCGGTAAGCGGCTTGCCGGAGCGGTCGGGGAACGCCCCTGCGGTATCTGTCCAGAACGGGATCGTCTTCATTTCGAGTCTCCTGCGGGGAAGTTTTCGGGGGGGGGATCCCGGCCGGGCACCACTCGGGGCCCGGCCGACGGCGCTGTCAGCGGTAGCGCGGCCCATGCCGGCGCAAGGCTCAGGTGAGGGGTTCGACGGGCAGCACGCCCTGCTGATGGCGGTGTCCGCCGAGTTTGCGGACGACGGCGACCAGGGCGAGGGCGAGGATGGCCAGCGCGATGAGAACGGCGCTGACCGCGGTGACGGTCGGGTCGACGTCGAACTGCAGGGCGTTGAAGACGAGGACCGGCAGGGTGCGGGTGTCAGGGGTCGACATGAACTGGGCGATGAAGAACTCGTCGAAGCTGGTGATGAACGAGAACACGGCGGCGGCGATGAGGCCGGGTGTGGCCAGGGGGAAGGTGATGCGCCGGGCGATGGTCATCCGGCCGGCGCCCATGCTGGCCGCCGCGTCCTCCAGCCGTTCGTCGATGCCCCGCAGGGTGGAGATCATGATGAGGATGGCGATGGGCGTGGCCAGCACGGTGTGCCCGAGGGCGATGGCCAGGGGGCTGCCGAGCATGCCGACCGGTTCGAAGAACAGGAACAGACCGAGTGCGATGACCACCTGCGGGATGAGCATCGGAGCGAGCACCAGGCCGTAGACCACCGTGTGCAGCGGGAGCCGGCCGCGGGCCAGCGCGGTGGCGGCGGTGACTCCCAGGATGAGGGAGAACACCGTCGTCAGCGCGGCGACGAGGCTGGACAGGGCAATGGAGGTGGCCCAGTTGCCGCCGGGTGCGGCCATCTGCTCGTACCAGCGGGCGCTGTAGTCCTTCGGCGGGAAGGTGCCGATGCCGTCGGCACCGAAGGAGGTGACCAGGATGATGACGATGGGCATGGCCAGGAAGAGCAGGATGGCGGTGGCGCTGAGGGCGCGGCCGAGGTGTCCGGCTCGGGTGGCGGGGAGTTCCATCATGAGCTGTCCCCTCGTGCGTGCGCCTTCTTGCGGCGGAGCTTGGCCAGTCCCAGCACGCCCAGGCCGGCGAAGGTGAGCAGCAGCAGGATCACGCCGAAGGCGGCTGCGGAGTTCCACTGGTCCTGCTTCATCACCTGCTGATCGATCAGGGCCGCGACCACGGTCTGCTTGTCGCCGCCCATCAGGGCCGGGGTGATGTAGTAACCCAGGCACAGGATGAAGCTGAGCAGGCCGGCCGTTCCCACGCCCGGTGCCACCAGCGGCAGGTAGATCCTGAGGAAAATGGTCAGGCGTCCGGCGCCGAACCCGGCGGCTGCGGCCAGCAGCCTGCGGTCCACGCCCCGCATCACGCCCTGCAGGACCAGGACGGTGTAGGGGAGCATCACCGAGGTGGTGCCGATGACCACGCCGGTCTCGTTGTAGAGCAGCGTGTACGGCGCGCCCGGGGCGTGCACGGACGTCAGCAGTGTGTTGATGAGGCCGTGCTCACCGAGCATGATGATCCACCCGTAGGTGCGCACCAGGGCACTGATGAAGTGCGGCACGACCACGATCAGCATGGCCAGGGCGGCGAAGACGGGCCGCATCCGGGCGATGGCGTGGGCGAGTATGAAGCCCACCAGCAGGCTGAGCACGGCCGTCTCCGCGGAAATCCTGAGCGTGGAGATCAGTACCGACAGGTTCGCCCCGCTGAGGGCGTCGGCGTACCAGTGCAGGGTGAAGCCGCCACCGTCGCCCTTGAGGCTGAGCGACAGGACGCCGATGATCGGACAGACGAACAGGAGCAGGAGAAACACCGTCACGGGGACGGCGTTGACCAGGGCGATCCGGGATCGGTGCCCGCGCATCGCGGACGTCTTCACACGCACCTTGCCGGGTGCGAGAGCGGTGCCGGCCACGACTCACCCCCCGTCCGTCTCGTCGAAGACACTGACGTCCTCACGGTCGGCGGTCACACAGACCCGCTCCCCGGGGCGGGGCGGGGCAGAAGCGGTCTCGATCCGCAGCGGCGGCGTATGGGGGGCCGCACCGTCCGGGCGAACGGTGACGCGGGTCAGCGAGCCGACATAGACGGCCGTCTCCACGGTGCCGGTGCAACAGCTCCCGTCCGGGCCGACCAGTCGCAGCCTGCCGGGCCGGACCGCCGCCCGTACTCGTTGCCCGGGGACGCAGGGGTGGGCACGGGCGGTGAGCACGCCGCCCGTGTCGAGGCGTACCCGGGTGCATCCGTCCTCACCGGGCTCCTCGACCTTGCCGGTGAGGAAGTTGGCGGCGCCGAGGAAGTCGGCGACGAACGGGGTGCAGGGGCGTTCGAAGAGACCGCGTGGAGTGTCGAACTGCTCGATGCGGCCGTCCTTCATGATGGCGATGCGGTCGGACAGGACCAGGGCCTCCTCCTGGTCATGGGTGACGTAGATGACGGTCAGGCCGAGTTCGCGCTGGATGGACTTGATCTCGGTCTGCATCTGGTCGCGCAGCTTCTTGTCCAGGGCGCCGAGCGGTTCGTCCATCAGGACGATCGGCGGGCGGTAGACCAGCACCCGGCACAGGGCGACCCGCTGCTGCTGACCGCCGGACAGCTCCCGCGGGCGGCGGCCTGCGAACTTCGACAGCCCCGCCGCCTCCAGGGTCTCCCCCACCCGCCGGCGGATCTCCGCCTTCGGCACCCCACGCAACTGCAGCGGGAAGGCCACGTTCTCGGCGACGGTCATGTGCGGGAAGAGCAGATACTGCTGGAAGACGAAACCGAAATCGCGTTTTCCGGGGTTCAGACCGGTGATGTCCCGGCCGTCGACGGTGACCGTGCCGGAGTCGGGCTCGGTGAACCCGGCCAGCATCATCAGCGTGGTCGTCTTGCCCGAGCCCGACGAGCCGAGGAAGGTGACGAACTCACCCGCCGCGATCTCCATGTCCACACCGTCGACCACCGTCGTCCCGCTGTAGGACTTACGCAGCCCGGCCACCGACAGGGACTTGCCCGTCAGCGACGACCTCGGAGCCAGGGCGGAGGCGAGTTGCGCGGCTCGCTCACGCATCGGCCCACTCCTGCCAGCGCTTGGCGACGACGTCGCGGTTCTTGTCCCACCAGGTCACATCGGCGTCGAACCCGGTCTTCAGGTTCTCGGGCGAGGTCGGCAGTGTGGCCAGGACGTCGTCCGAGAGCAGCTTGGTGGCCGCAGGCACGACCGGGCCGCCCGCCGGGGAGAGCCTGGCGAACGCCGCCTGCACCTGCGGACGCAGCGAGAAGTCGATCAGCTGGTAGGCGGCGTCCGTATTGCCCGCGCCCTTCGGGATGCCCCAGCCGTTGGTGAGCCGACGGGCCCCGTTCCACTGGTAGGCGATCGGCTGCCCCTGCCTGATCAGCTCATCGGCGCGGCCGCCCCACAGGCTGGTCATGACGACCTCCTTGCGGCCGAGCAGGACCGCCGGCAGGGCACCGGTGTTCCAGAACTTCTTCACCCCGCCACGAATCCGCGACAGCGAGGCGAACGCCCTGTCCAGGTCGAGCGGGTACAGCTTGTCCAGCGGCACGCCGTCGGCCAGCAGCGCGAACTCCAGCTCCGGGATGTCGACGTCCGGGCTCTGCAGGGAGCGCGGCCCGCTGAAGGAGTGCGTGTTCCAGAAGTCGTCCCAGCTCTTCGGGGTACGTTTCAGGCTGTCCGTGCGATAGGCCATCACGCTCGCCCACACGTTCTTGCCGACCGCGTGCTCCGGCAGCTGATGCTCCGGAATTCCGGCGCCCTTCGCTTGCTTCAGCCGGTCGTGGTCCACAGCCTCCAGACAGTCGAGGCGCGCCATCTTCTGGAAGACCAGCAGCGAGTTGTCCATCAGGTCGATCTGCGGACGGCCCTGCTTCACCTGGGCGATGACCTGCGCAGACTGGTAGTTGACCGTGCTGACCGTGATGCCGGTCTCCTTGGCGAACGGCTCGTAGATCGCCTTGGTCAGAGCATCGTTGTAGGCGCCACCGCTGTTGCTGACGACGAGCCTTTTCTTGCCGCCGCCCGACGAGCCGCGGCTTTCGCCTGTGCCCATGAGGGTGCCGCAGCCGGCTACTGCAGTGGCAGCGGCGAGAGCGCCTGCGGTGCGGAGTACGGTTCTGCGTCCTGTCCGGTTGCCTTCCATGGCAGGGCCTCCTAGGGATCGCTGGGGACACGGGGAATCCGTGATGCGGGGACGTACGGGTCCCAGAAGTGGGGGGTTGTGACGCCGGTGATCGGCGGAGAGAGAACGCGCGGGCTTACGGCGCGGCCGCGCGAGACCCCGGGGAAACAGAGAAGAAAACGATGGGATGTGCGGCGGGGGCGAGCACATCTGCCGCTCAGGTGCGGGGAGTTCTTTGTTTGAGTCTCGAGTCAGATGCCGAGCATGCGGTTGAGCTCGTCCAGGGACTTCACGGTCACGTAGTCGTAGCCGTGGGTCACCGGGTCGTAGCCACGGTCCAGGAGAATCAGGTTGCGGAAGCCCATGTCGTGCATCGGCATGAGGTCGTAGCGGGTGTGCGAGGACACGTGCACGAAGTCCTCGGGGGACGCGTCGAGCTGGTCGAGCATGTACTCGAACGCGGCGTACCGGGGCTTGTAGTAGCCGGCCTGCTCCGCGGTGTAGACCGCGTGGAAGTCCGTCCCGAGCCGGGGCACGCTCTCCTCGAGGAAGGAGTCGTCGGCGTTGGAAAGGATCACCAGCTCGTAGTGCTCGCCCATCTTCTTCAGCGGCTCCGGCACGTCGGCGTGGGGTCCCCAGCTGCGGACGCCGTCGGCGAACCGCTTCCCCGCGTCCGGGGCCACCTTCAGACCCCACCTGCGGCAGATCCGCTCGAAGGAGTCGTGCAGCACCTGCTCGTAGGCGTAGTACTCGCCGCGGACCTGGTCGTAGCGGTACCCACGGAATTCCCGCACGAAGCGGTCCCACTGGTCTGCGGGAATCTGGTCGCCGACGAGTTCACGCGTGATGGGGGTGATCTGGTAGTTGATCAACGTGCCGTAGCAGTCGAACGAGACGTACTTCGGGCGGAACGAGGGAATACTCATGAAGGTGCTCCACTCTTTTGCTTCGGGAAACTGGATATGGCCGGCGCGAGGAAGCCGACGGAATGGTTCGTGGTTCCGTTGAGCGCCAGGTCGGCGGCGAGCTCTCCCATGGCAGGCGAGAGCTTGAAACCGCTGCCGGAGAATCCGGCCATGACGATGATGTCGTCCTCCCCGGGGAGATGACCGACGAGCGGGTTTCCGGACTCGGTGTAGCCCTCCATGTAGACCGACAGCCTGATGGGGTCGGGATTCAGATCGGGCATCAGTTCACCGATGAGCTCGCGGAAGGTGTCGAGTTCCGCCGGGCGGACCGTACGGTCGAGCCGTTCGGGGTCGGGAACCGGCAGATAGCGTGCGAGGGAGAGGCCGAGCTTGACGGAGATGCCGTCGGGCGACGGAAGCCCGTAGCAGTCGTGGGGTGTGCTGCGTACGAAGGCGGGGGCGCCGCCCGCGAACCAGTCATGGCGGGTGGGGAGGTGCCAGGAGCTGATCAGCCGTCGGATGTCGACCGTCCGCGGAAGGTCCGGGAGCAGGGTGTTGACCCAGGGACCTGCGGTCACCACGGCCGCGTCCACATGGTCGGTGCCGTGGTCGGTGACGATGTCCACGCCACCACTCGCAGCCGGTGCGACGCTGCGGACCATGGTGTAGCGGTGCAGACGGGCGCCCAGTTGTTCGGCGCGCCCGGCGGCGGCCTGGACGGATGCCTCGGGCCGGATGATGCTTCCCATCCGGTCGAGGACGGCGGTGTGGCCCTCCGGGAGACGGTGTTGCGGATAGCGGCGGGCGAGTTCCTCGCGGTCCAGCACCTCGTGATCCAGCCGGTGGGTGGCGCTGGAGGAGAGGAGGAGGCGCATGGACGGTGACGTGGCTTCTCCCATCACGAGGCATCCGCTGCGACGTCGCAGCGAACAGCCCGTTTCCCGCTGCAGCCGCTCCCACAGTTGGTCCGCGAGCCGCAGCAGCGGAATGTACGCGGGCTCACCGAGGTGGACCGCGCGGAAGATGCGGGACTCCCCGCCGGCGGCGCCGCGGTCGTGCCCTGGCGCGTACCGGTCGTAACCGATGACCTCGGCGCCGCGGGCGGCCAGTCGCCACATCGCCTGGCTGCCCATGCTTCCGACGCCGATCACGGCGACCCGCTTCGGGGTACTCATGGGGCGCTCCTTCTGCCGGGGAATGCCGGACGGCGATCGTGGAACGAGCACCGCCGGCCGAGCCGAATGTGGTCGCTGCTGGGATGGCGTTCACTCTCGTGCGGCCGACATCGCAGGTCAACCCACACTCTGTTCCACAATGAGGCCTCCTCGAGACGGTCTGTCACAGCGGAGCGGACGGCTCCGGGAAGGAGCGAGGAACCTCTTGTCAGGGTGACGGCCAGGTGCAAGGGTGTGCCTCACCCCTTGGATGAAAGCGTCACTGATACTGATGAAACGTCCCGAAACTGGGCGATTCCTGACAATGCGGGAAGTCCTGGAGCTCCCCGTACTCGTCGAAGGGCTGCCTCGCGTCCTTGCCGGTGAGTCACGGCTGGACCGCGCGGTGCGATGGGTGCATGTCACCGAACTGCTCAATCCGGCCGACTTCCTGGAAGGCGGCGAACTGGTACTGACGACCGGCATGCCGTATCCCGAGGACGCCTCGAAGCTGCGTGACTACGTCGACCAGCTCGCCGACGTCGGCGCGGCCGGCCTGATCGTGGAGCTCGGTCACCGCTACCGCAAGCTGCCCGACGAACTGGTCGCGGCCTGCCGCGCACGCGAGGTACCGCTGGTCGAGCTCGCCCGCGGCGTCCGGTTCATCGACGTCACCCAGACGGTGCACGCCCTCATCCTCGACGCCCAGGGGGCACTGCTGCGCCGCGGCAGGGACATCCAGGACATCTTCACCGCCCTGACCTTGAGGGGCGCGGCGCCCGAGGAAGTGGTGCACACCACCGCGGAGCTCACCGGAGCTCCCGTGGTGCTCGAGGACCTCACCCACCGGGTCCTGATGTGTGAGCTGCTCGGTCGGCCGTACGAGCCGGTGGTGTCGGCCTGGTCCCGGCGCTCCCGGGCCGCGCCCACCCTGGAGAGGATCACACCGAGCGGCCCGGAGGGCTGGCTCATAGCCCCAGTGCAGGACCACCACGGATCGTGGGGGCGGCTGATCCTGCTGGACAGCCGGCTGAGCCCTGAGCCCGACCCGGAGAACGTCCTGGTGCTGGAACGTGCGGCGGTCGCCCTGACCATGGCACGCCTGGCCGGACCGGCCTGGTGGGAGCGCCGGGCCCACCGCTCCGTGCTGCGGGACCTGTGCGAACGGCGCTTCCGCTCTCCCGCGGACGCCCGCGCCCGCGCCGAGGCACTGGGGCTGCCGGCCTTCGGGCACCGGCTCTTCGCCGTACTGATCCGCCACACCAGAACCGATGGCGAGGGTGAGCATCTCGACGAACGGATCGCGAAGGAACTGGAGCGAACCGGCGTACGCGCACTGGTCGGCGAGACGACCCCGGGCCGGATCGGCGTACTTCTCGCGCTGGCGCAGGCCAGCGCATGGCAACCGGTCGCCGAGCGGATCGGCCGGCTCGCACGCGAGGAGCTCGGCCCGGACGCCGTCGTCGCGGTCGGTCCCGGCGTGACCGACCTCTCTGGGATCGCCCGGTCGTGGCAGGAGGCCGAGCAGACCGCCGAGGCCATCACGCCCGTATCCCGGGACCAGTGGTTCTACGTCCCGTCCGACGTCGGGCTGCCGGAACTGCTGGGCGTACTGCGGGACGACACCCGCCTCCAGCGGTACGCGGAACGGCAGCTGACCCGCCTCATCGACCACGACGACCGCAACGGCGGCGACCTTCTCCCCGCACTGCGCGCCTATCTGGGCTCAGCCGGGAACAAGTCGGTCGCGGCGAAGCGGGCCGGGATGTCCCGCCAGGCGTTCTACCAGCGTCTCCACACCATCGAACGTCTCCTGGGATGCGACTTCGAATCGGGCCTGCAACGCACATCCCTGCACGTCGCGGTGCTCGTCCTCGACTCGCGCGAAGAAGCGGCTCACGGCATGTGACGAACGCTGACGGCGTCGGCCCGACTTACTGACGGTTCGTCAGATACTATTCCCCACAAGGCGCGACATCCACGACGGCCTTTCCGGACCTGCGTTTCACCGTGGGCTCCATGGCCCGCAAGCCCGGCGCTGGGCGAGGGTGACCCTGCTGGTCGTAGCCTCGGCGGCAGCTCGCTCGGGGCGGCGGCACGTGCCTACGGTGGAGACATGTCCACCATCCTGATCACCGGCGCCACCTCCGGTCTCGGCCGGTACGTCGCCTTCGAGCTGGTCCGCTCCGGGCACCTCGTCCTCGCCCACGGCCGCGACCCCGAGCGCACGGAGCGGCTGGTCGACGAGCTGCGCGGCGAGGGCGCGGCCGAGGGGTTCGTCGCCGACCTGGCGTCGCTGGCACAGGTGCGTGAGCTGGGAGCCCGGGTCGCCGAGGCACACCCGGAGCTCGATGTGCTGGTCAACAACGCGGGCGTGGGCGCCGGGGTCGGGCCGTGAGGTGAGCACCGACGGTCATGAGCTGCGGCTGGCGGTCAGCTACCTGGCGCCGGTCGTACTGACCCGTGCCCTGCTGCCGGTGCTGCTGGTGAACACGCCCGCGCGGATCGTCGACGTGGGCTCGGCCGGCCAGGAGCCCCTCGACTTCAACGACCCCGAGCTGATCCGGGGCTACAGCGGGCTCTCGGCGTACTGCCGCAGCAAGTTCGCGCTGGCCGCCCACACGTTCGCCCTCGCTCAGGAACTGGCGGGCACCGGCGTCTCGGTGAACGTGCTGCACCCGGCGACCCACATGGACACGGCAATGGTCCGCGAGGGCGGCTTCCCCCGCGGAAATCGGTCGCCGACGGCGCGCCGGGCGTCCTGGCGCTGGCCACCCGGGAGTCCGGCACGGGCGGCTACTTCGACGGGACACGTCCGGCGCGGGCGCACGAGAGGACGTACCATCCCGCGGTGCGCAAGCGGCTGGCGGCGGTGACGGACCAGCTGATCTCGATGTGAGCGACCAGCGGTCAGGCTGTGAGCCACCAGCTGGTCATGTGTGACGCGCCGCGTGGTTCACCGCAGCCCCCGTCCCGTCTCCAGCACCTCCCGCGCGTGGGCCACCAGTCCGTCGGCACCGCACGAGCGGGCCAGGGTCAGGCCCCGTTGGATCTCGGAGACCGAGCGGGAGACGATGCCGTACTCGACGCGGGCGGCCGCGTGTTCGTACTGGCAGGGTGAGGCCTCCAGGTAGGCGACGGCCTGCGCGGCGAGGCGGACTGCGCGCTGGCCGGTCTCCAGGGCGGCGGCGCAGCGCAGGGCCTCGCCGATGGCGCTGTCGGTGCCGAAGCGTTCGGCCTGCCGGCGGACGTCGGCGGCGAGGCGGGCGGCGCGCTCCGGGTCCTCGACCGCCAGGGCGCGGGCGAGGTCGACCGCCCAGGGGACCAGGACGGGGTTGTGGTGGCCCCGGGCGGCCGCCGCCTTCTCCGCGGCCTCCAGTTCGTTGATGCCGTCCTGGGTCCGGCCGACGGCGAGCAGCAGCCGGCCGCGCACCGAACGGGGGTCGGGCAGCACGATCGTGGACGGGTACGGCGGTGCGAAGCCGTACTGCTCGGCGACCCGCCAGGCCTCGTCGACGTGGCCGCGGGCGAGCAGCGTGTCGACGAGGTTGCAGGTCGCCGTCCAGTACAGGGGAAGGCCGCGGCCGATGCGCTCGGCGAGGCGCAGCGACTCACGCAGGGAGGTCTCGGCCTCCCTCAGGCGGCCCCGCCGGCGGTGCCCGAGGCCGACGTAGGCGTGGGCCAGCGCGATGTGGCCGCCGCTCCAGCCGGCGGACTCGTAGGTGCGCAGGGCCTCCGTGTAGAGGGCCTCGGCGCGGTCGAGCCGGTCGGTGTAGGCGTACGAGTTGGCGAGCATCAGCAGCAGCTCGATGCCCCACTCGGTGTCGGTCCAGCCGAGGCCGGGCGCGAGGCGGCCGTTGACGAGGGCGCGGTCGCAGAGCTCGACGACCTCTTCGGCGTTGTCGCCGTGGGTCATGGTGTCGAAGGCGCGCAGGATGAGCAGGGCGCGTTCGGAGTTGTCGCGGCCGGTGCAGGTGCGCACGAGGGCGGCGAGGCGTTCGGAGCGGCCGGGTGAGGCGGCCTCGCCGGCGTGTATGCCCTCCCACATGTACTGCACGGCCTGCAGCCGCAGCCGGGCGGGGCCCTCCGTGTGCCGGGCGGCCTCGGCCTCGACGGTGCGGACGGCCTCCTCCAGCTGGTCGTTGTGCAGGAGGGCCTGGGAGAGACGGAAGACGGCGTCGACGCGTTCGGGGCCGTCGAGGCCCGGCATGGCGAGCGCGGTCTGGAGGTGGCCGATGGTTCTGGACGGCGCGGTGAGCAGGGTGGCGCAGCCCAGTTCGTAGAGCACCTGCGCGTGGACGTCGGGCAGGGGCGGTTCCAGCAGGGCGCGTTCCAGACAGCGGCGGGCCGCGTCGGGGGCGCCGACGGCGAGGTGCTCGCGGGCGGCCTCGCGCAGCTGCTCGACGAGCTCGTCGTCGTCGTCGGGATGGACCTGGAGGAGATGGCGGGAGGCGGCCGCGGCGCCGCGCCCGGAGTCGGTGACGACCTGGGCGGCTATGCCGTGCATGGCGGTGCGCAGGGCGTCCGGGATGGAGTTGTAGACGGCGGTCGCGATCAGCGGGTGGACGAACTCCAGGTCGCCGTCGTCGGGCCGGCCGGCCACGGACGCGGGTTCGGTGAGGATGCGGGCCTGGCGCAGCAGTTCGGCGCAGCGGTCGGCGTCGCCTGGGCTCATTCCGGCGAGCTGGGCGACCAGGTCGACGGAGATGTCGGCGCCGAGGATGGCGGCCGCCCAGGCGAACCGGGTGGCGTCGATGCCGAGTTCCTCCAGGCGGGCGACGAGGCCGCCGCCGCGGGCCGACTTGTTCAGGGGGCGCAGTTCGGCGGCGGAGGACTCGGCCGGCTCCATCGCGCCGTCCCGCACCTTGGCGAGGAGTTCGACGGTCTCGTACGGGTTGCCGCCGGTGACGGCCCAGACCTCGCGGCAGAACGGGGCGTCGGCGTGCTCGCCCAGGGTGGTGCGGGTGAGGCCGGCGACGGCGTTCGGGGTGAGGGCGCTGAGGGTGGCCACGGGGGCGCCCGCGGTGGCGGCGACCGTGTCCAGGTGGCGGGCGCTGTCGCCGCTGACGTCACCGGGTCTGCGGGCGACGACGACCAGGACGGACAGGTCGTCGAGGCGTTCGGCGAAGGCCGCGAGCCAGCGCAGGGTCTCCTGGTCGGCCCAGTGCGCGTCGTCGATCAGCAGGACGAGCGGCCAGTAGCGCTTGGCCAGGCGGCGTACCGCGGCGACGAGGCCGTCGCACACGCCCTGCGGGTCGGCCCGGCGTTCGCCCGGTTCCGTGATGCCGAGGGCGGGTCCCGCGATGTCGTACCAGTCGCCGAGGTACTCGCGGGCCTCCTCCGGCATCAGCGAGACGAGGGCGGGCTGCAGTAACTGTCGTACGACGTTGAAGGGGACGGACCTGAGGGTCTCGCCGCCACGGGCGGACCACACCGTGCAGCCGCGTGCCTCGGCGATGCGGCGCGTCTCGGTGAGCAGCGTGGTCTTGCCGAGTCCCGCCTCGCCGCGGAACACCAGCAGGCTGCCCGCGGACGACCGGTCGGCGCAGAGCGCGTCGACCGCCTGCTCGACGGCCGCCACTTCCTCGTCGCGCTCCCACAGGGAAGCCGAGGCGGCCGCACCGGGCCGTACCTCCGTCATCCCGTTACCTCCCCAAGTCGCCCGAACGACGTACGACCTTGAGCGTAGCCCTCCGACGACGCAAGCGGAGCCCGGTCCGACCACCTGTTGCCGCGAGGGGTGAAAGGGAGCGCGGGCGCCGGAGGGGGGCGGGCCTGCGCTGGGGCGATGCACGTCAACTTGGGGAAAACCTCGACGAATTGACGGAAGCCGGTTCCGGAGGACGAGGTCATCCACCTGAGGGGCGCGGGGCTGTACCGATGTGCGGCTCCGCCGCGTGGGCGCGAGCAATCCTCCACGACCCGCAGCCCGCCGCACACGGCCCACGCACCCGGCACGGCCCTGCCGCCGGCAGGCCCTCTCATCCCTCTTTCACAGACACCTCATACCGTGGGGGTATGACGCAGGTGACTCCTCCCGGGTGGTACCCCGACCCCGGACAGACAAATGACGGTCCCGCCACCGAACGCTGGTGGGACGGCAGCGCGTGGACGGACCAGACCCGCGCCGCGGGCTCGCCCGCCGCATGGGGTCCCCCGGTGCAGCAGCCGACCGGCGGGGCATACGCGGCGTATCCGCCCTATCCCGGCGCACCCCCGGCCCCCGGCCCGCGCCGCGCCGTCCGCAACGGCATAGCCGTGGCCGCGGCCGCCGTGGTCCTCGCCTGCATCGGCGTGGGCGTGTACGCCCTGTCCGACAGCGGCGACTCGGGCAGCGACACGGCCAACTCCCAGCAGGGGCCGGGCGGACAGGGCGGCCCCGGCGGCCAGGACGGCGGCGGTTCGAACGGCGGCCAGGGCGGTCCCGGCGGGAACTCCGGCGGCGGCTCGGGCGGACAGGACGGTCAGGACGGCCAGAGCCCCTCGCCGAACCAGTCCGAGGCGCCGAAGATCGAGAGCGGTTCGGTGACCGACGCGGCCAGCCGGATCAGCATCCCCATCCCGGACGACTGGTACGGCCAGCAGCTCCGAGTGGGCGCGCAGGTCACGTCGAACGACTCCTACGACTGCCCGGGCGACACCTCCAAGTCCTGCACGAAGGGCGGCGCGTACTCCGCGCCCGCCCAGCTGCTGGGCACCGAGGGCAGCACGCCCGAGGAGGTCGCCAAGGCGGACATCTCGACGAACGCGGAGGAGTCGTACGGCGGCACCACCTACGGGAAGATCACCTCGCACGAAGTGCTCGCCTCCAAGGCGGTGACCGTGGCCGGGCAGAAGGGCTACCTGGTCCGATGGAAGGCGGTCACGAGCAAGGGCGCCGACGGCATCGTCGAGTCGCTCGCCTTCCCCTCGCCCGCGAACTCCAAGCTGCTCGTGGTGGTCCGCTTCGGTGTGGACGCCGGCCAGAAGGAGTCCGTGATCGACGAGATCACCAAGGGCATCAAGGTGTCGACCGGCGGCGGCAGCGGCCAGAACGTCTGATCCGCCCGTACCCACGGGACCGGCCGGGTGGGGCGCCCCTCCGCTCAAGAGGAGCCCCACCCGGCCGGGGGGTGCGCGCCGCCCCCGTCCCCACGGTGCGGCGCGAGCAGGTCACCGTCCGGTCATCCCGCGGACGGCGGCCTGGGTCTCAGGCGAGGCCTCAGGTGCGGCCTCAGGTGAGGCCGAGTGCCGGGAGCACGGCGGCCTCCACGAACCGGGTGATGTACTCCGCGTCGGCGTACTCGCCCTCCAGCATGGGCCGGGCACGCAGCACTCCGAAGATCTGCGTGGGCACGAAGTCCAGCGCCGGATGGTCGGCGGCGACTTCCCCGCGCTGGACCCCGCGCCGCAGGATCTCCCTCAGCGCGGCCATCTCCGGCTCCACCAGCGCCTCGCGCAGCGCCTGCCGCAGCTCGGGGTCCTGCATGACCGCGTGGCCGAGCGCGTGCATCAGCTTGGTGTCGCTGGCCGACCAGCCGGCGGCGGTCCGGGCCACCGCCCGCAGGTCGTCGGCGAGTGAGCCGGTGTCGATGCCGGTGAACCGCACCTGGCGGTAGGAGCGCAGGGCCGCCGCCACGAGCTGCGGCTTCGTCTTCCACTGCCGGTAGAGCGTGGACTTGCTGCACCGGGTGCTGGTGGCGACGCCCTCCATGGTGACGGCGTCGTATCCGCACTCGCGGAGCTGTTCGAGGACGGCGTCGAAGAATTCCTGCTCGCGCTCGGGCGTGAGTTTGGAGCGGCGCGAGGCGGCGACCGTCCCCGGGTCGTCCGCGGCCTGCGACGTCATCGGCTGTCTCCTCATTCGAGTGGTGCTCGAGGCTTCCCACCCAGTGTGGCGTACGTCAATCGATACGGCAGTGTACCGGTACACGACCGTATCGGTACACTGTCGTATCGGTACGCATCCGTATCGATGGCGTCCGCGCGGGCCACCAGCCCGTCGAGCACCACCGCACGCACCACCGCCAGTAAAGGGGCCGGGGGATGAACGCCCGCACCGCGCCTGACGCAGCGGAGGCCGACGCGACAGCGCGGCCCCCGCTCGTCCGTGAGCTCCTGCTCGTCGCAGGATTCTTCCTCGTCTACAAGTTCGGCCGGCAGCTGGCGACGGGCCACACCGCCGAGGCCTTCCGCAACGCGCACCGCGTGTGGGACCTGGAACGCGCCGTCCACCTGCCCGGCGAGGGCGCGGTGCAGTCCTGGCTGCTGCACGGCGACACCCTGGTGCACCTCGCGAACACCTACTACGCGACGGTCCACTTCCCGGCCACCGTGGCCCTCCTGGTCTGGCTCTACCTACGCCGCCCCGCGCACTACGTCTGGGCCCGCCGGGTCCTCGCGGCCCTCACCGGCGCCGCACTCCTGCTGCACCTCGCGCTCCCGCTGGCCCCGCCGCGCATGCTCGCCGCGACCGGCCTGGTCGACACCGCGCGGGCCTACGGGCCCTCGGTGTACGGCCCGCCGCAGACCGACCACCTGTCGAACCAGTTCGCCGCGATGCCGTCGCTGCACTTCGGCTGGGCACTGATGGTGGCGATCGGCCTGATCGTCGCCACCCGGTCGCGGTGGCGGTGGCTGTGGCTGCTGCATCCGCTGGTGACGCTGCTGGTGATAGTGGGGACGGCGAACCACTACTGGCTGGACGCGATCGTCGCGGCGGCCCTGCTCGGCCTCGCGCTCGCGGTGATCCTCCCCCAGACTTCGTCCGGGGGGACCCCCATCTCGCTTCGCTCGCCGCACCGGACGGCCACGACGGCCGGACGGGTACCGCGGCAACTGATCCCGGCCGAGGAGAACGTCCTGGTCGGAGCGGGCCGATGAACGCCACCCTCGTAGCCGTCGCCCTGTCCCTCTTCTCCGCCGCCGCCTACGCCGCCGCGGCCGTCGCCCAGGAACGGCTGGCCTCCCGCGCCCCCGGTTCGGGGACGCTGCGGATGCTGGCCTCCGGGGCCTGGTGGTGCTCCGTCGGTCTCAACACCTTTGCCGCGCTGCTGCACGTCGTGGCCCTCAAGTACGGCCCGCTCACCGTGGTGCAGCCGCTCGGCGCGCTCACCCTGGTCGCGGCGGTGCCGATGGGCGCGCGCGTCGCGGGGCGGCGGGTCGGCGCGGCCGAGTGGCGGGGCACCGCGTACACGCTGGCCGGTCTGGCCGCGATCCTGGTCACGGCGTCCGGCTCGGCACCCGAGGACGTGCTGAGCGCGTCCGAGGCGCTGACGGTGGCCGCCGTGACGGCGGGGCTGATCGGGCTGCTGGCGCGACCGGGCTCCCGTCCCGGTCTGCGGCACGCGACCGCGTCCGGCTTCGCCTCCGGTGTCGCCTCGGCGCTCACGCAGACGGTGACGGTGGCGGCGACCGACCGCTCGGGCCCGCTGCTGAGCGTGCAGGTGGTCGGGGTGGCGCTGCTCGTCGCGGCCTTCGCGGCGGGCGGGCTGCTGCTGTCGCAGACCGCCTACCGCGGTGGCCTCGGCGCGCCGCTCGCGGTGGTGACGCTGGCGAACCCGATGGCCGCCGCGGTGATCGGCCTCGCGCTGCTCGGCGAGCGGCTCCAGGGCGGCGCGGCGGGCGTGCTCCTCGCGCTGGCGGGAGCGGGCATCGCCTCATGGGGCGTGGTGCTGCTGTCGCGGGCGACACCCGAACCGGTGCGCGAGGAGGAGCACCCGGTGGCCGCGGTCCTGGCGCTGAAGCCGGAGTCGGCGTCGCTGGAACCGGCGTTGCGGCACACACCGGTGCCGATGCCCCGGCCGAAGTCCGAACCGGGGCACCTCACACCGCTGTAGAACGGGGCGTCAGCCGAGACCGCGCGCGTCCTGCTTGAGCGCCGTGTCGACGGTGAGCGCCGTGGCGACGACGAGGCTCAGCAGCGGCTCGGGCAGCTGGTAGTGGATCTGCAGGACGTAGTTGTCCGCGGTGGTGAACATGGTCTTGGCGAGGCCTTCCCAGGTCTTGGTGATCCGGGCGACCTCGTTGTCCGCGTGGTCGACGATCGCGAAGTTCCACGCCCGCCAGTTCTCCGCCCTGATGGCGCCGACCTGCCGGCCGCCTACGTTGATCGCGAAGTTGATCTTCCCGAAGACGTTCTGCTGGACGATCTCGCCGACCTGCTGCCCGTCCGGACGCTCCACGACGACCCGGGACTTGAATATCTTGCGCGGCCGCGTCAGCTTCAGCACCGGCTGACCGTAGGCGTCACGGATCTCCAGCCTGTGGGTCATGTACTGGTCGAGGCTGGCGACGAAGCGCAGGATCTTCTTCAGCGCGCTCTGCCCGACCTGGACGACGGAGCCGAGCTGGTTGCCGTTCTGATCCATGACCTTGTACTCATTGGTCAGCTCGATCAGCTTGGCCTTCTGGTTGACGACCAGCACCGGCTCACTGAAGAGGGTGCCGCCGCCGGAACCGCCGGCCGCGACCCCGGCCTGCTGCTGCACCTGACGCTGCACACGCGGGTCGGGGCCGGCCGGCTGCTGCGGAATCTGCTGCGCCGCCGCACCCTGCTGCTGGTCGGGGTTGGTGTGCTGGGTCCACTGCACACCGTCCCAGTAACGGAGCGTCTGGGGCGCTCCGTGCGGGTCGGGATACCAGCCTGCAGGAGTGTTCGAATGCGTGGTCACCGGGGCACACTATCCCGACCCGACCCGGACCTGACCAGCCCCGGCGATACGGCATGGTTCAGCCTTTACCCGACGGCAATCGCCGGGTCACTCACCCCTGGCCGCCCGTTCTCCACGTGCCCCGCGAACCGCCGCAGGAACGCCGGGTCGGCGTCGGAAGTGACGGTCAGGTCGTACCAGCGCGCGCTCGCCGCGAGGTCGACGGTGTGGCGGACCGTGGCGCCGGGGCGCACCGTGAAGGTCCTGGCCGGGCAGCCGTAGCCGCTGGTGACCTTCAGCCGTACCGTGCCGGAGCCCCGGTTGGTGAGGGTCAGTTGGACGTCGTCGCCGGTGTGCCGCGCGGTGACCTCGGGTCCGGCCGCCTTTCCCGGGCCCTTGAAGACGCGCAGGAAGCCGTTGGGGCCGTGCACGGTCAGGTCGTACGAGCCGTTCGAGTACGTGGAGTTCCAGGCGTCGGCGACGGTCTTGCCGGCCTCCGTGGTGTAACTCCACGGCCCGTCGGTGCGGTTGCCGGAGGTGACGAGGAAGGCGGCGCCTGCCTGGGCGCCGGAGGCGAAGGTGAGGGTGAGCTTCCCGGCCGCCGGGTCCGCCGAGGCGTCCACGTACGGCGCGTACCTGAGGGGGCGGGCGGGTCGCAGGCCCCGCTCCTGCTTGGGCAGGACGGGGTTGGCGGGCGGGGCCGGCACGTAGTCGGGGTGGCGCTCGCGGTCGGGCGGCAGGTAGCCGTCGGTGGCGGGCAGGGCGGTGGGCCGGGTGTCCTTGCGGGAGAAGTCGAAGGCGGCGGTCAGGTCGCCGCAGACGGCCCGCCGCCAGGGCGAGACGTTGGGCTCGTGGACGCCGAAGCGGCGCTCCATGAACCGGATGATCGAGGTGTGGTCCAGGGTCTCGGAGCAGACGTAACCGCCCTTGCTCCAGGGCGAGACGACCAGCATCGGCACGCGCTGACCGAGGCCGTACGGTCCGGCGACGTGACCGGAGTCCCCCTTGAACAGGTCAGGGCCGACGTCGACCGTGGACCGGCCCTGCGCGGCGGAGGCCGGCGGGAACGGCGGGACCAGGTGGTCGAAGAAGCCGTCGTTCTCGTCGTACGTGATGAACAGGGCCGTCTTCGCCCACACCTCCGGCGCGGAGGTGAGCGCGTCCAGGACCTGGGCGACGTACCAGGCGCCGTAGTTGGCCGGCCAGTTCGGGTGCTCGGTGAAGGCCTCGGGGGCGACGATCCAGGAGATCTGCGGCAGCTTGCCGCCCTTCACATCGGCCTTGAGCTGGTCGAAGTAGCCCTCGCCCTTACGGGCGTCGGTGCCGGTGCGGGCCTTGTCGTAGAGGGGGTCGCCGGGCTGGGCGCTCCGGTACTGGTTGAAGTACAGCAGCGAGTTGTCGCCGTAGTTGCCGCGGTAGGCGTCCTCGATCCAGCCCCAGCTGCCCTTGGCGTCCAGGCCGTCGCCGACGTCCTGGTAGAGCTTCCAGGAGATCCCGGCCTTCTCCAGGCGCTCGGGGTACGTCGTCCAGCCGTAGCCCACCTCGTCGTTGCCGAGGACCGGGCCGCCGCCCGTGCCGTCGTTGCCGGTGTACCCCGTCCACATGTAGTAGCGGTTGGGGTCGGTGGAGCCGATGAACGAGCAGTGGTAGGCGTCGCAGATCGTGAAGGAGTCGGCGAGGGCGTAGTGGAACGGGATGTCCTCGCGGGTCAGGTACGCCATCGTCGTGGAGCCCTTCGAGGGCACCCACTTGTCGTATTTGCCCCCGTTGAAGGCGGCATGTCCGTCGTTCCAGCCGTGCGGGAGGTCCTGGAGGAAGGCCATGCCGAGGTCGTCGGCATCGGGGTGGAACGGCAGGACGTCCTTCGTGCCGTCGGACTGGTGCCAGACCGACTTGCCGTTCGCCAGGGTCACCGGGCGCGGGTCGCCGAAGCCGCGGACGCCTCTCAGCTTGCCGAAGTAGTGGTCAAAGGAACGGTTCTCCTGCATCAGGACGACGATGTGCTCGACATCCTCGATCGACCCCGTGCGGTGGTTCGCGGGCAGTGCGGCGGCACGCTCGATGTTGTTCGACAGCGCGGTGAACGCCGTGGTGGCGCCCGCGAGTTGGAGGAATCGGCGCCGGTTGACTGCGGGGTTGGCTTCGGACATGGCTGAGGTACCTCTCGCCTGGAGGGTGTTCGACCGGCCGGATCGTGACGGAATGCGCGCGAAAGGAGTGTTCCAGGAGCACCAAACGTCAGGGAAGGGTCTGGTGGCGCGGGTGTGAAAGTCATGGGTACGGGAGGTGTGCCGTCGAGGGCCCCGGGGCAAGGTGGCGCTCATGACGGAGACGCACCCGGCGCACACGCCGACGAAACGGCCCGTACGACAGCTCCTCGCCGCCTCCGTGGGCAACGCCGTGGAGTGGTACGACTGGTACGCCTACACGTTCCTCGCCACCTACATAGCCGCCGCCGTCTTCCCCGAAGGCGCGGACAACTCGCTGGTGCCGCTGCTCTCGACGTTCGCCGTCTTCGCGGTCGGCTTCTTCATGCGGCCGGTCGGCGGGCTCCTCATGGGCGCGATCGCGGACCGGCACGGGCGGCGCGCCGCTCTGACGGTGACGATCCTGCTGATGGGCGGCAGCAGCCTGCTGGTCGGGCTGACCCCGACGTACGCGGCGGTCGGTGTCGCCGCGCCGGTGGTACTGGTGCTCGCCCGGCTGCTCCAGGGGCTGTCCGTGGGCGGCGAGTTCGCGGCCTCGACGACCTTCCTCGTCGAGTCGGCGGGGCCGGGCCGCCGCGGGCTGTTCTCCAGCTTCCAGTACGTGTCGACGACCGCCGGGCAACTCGTCGCCTCCGGCATCGCGACCCTGCTCGTGGACACGCTGAGCGAGGGGCAGATGAACGGCTGGGGCTGGCGCGTCCCCTTCATCCTCGGCGCGGTACTCAGCCTGGTCGGCTTCTGGATCCGGCAGGGCGCGCAGGAGACCCGCAGCGAGGAACAGCGGGAGGGGCCGCGTCCCGCCCTGCTGGAGGCGCTGCGCCGGCACCCGCGCGAGTCCCTGCTGATCTGCGGCATCACCGCGGGCGGCACCATCGCGTACTACACCTGGACCTCCTACCTGCCGACGTACGCCGAACTCAACGCGGGCATGGCCAAGTCGGACGCGCTGCTCGCCGGCACGATCTCGCTGGCCTTCTTCGGGCTGCTCCAGCCGATCGGCGGTCTGCTCTCCGACCGCTTCGGCCGCCGCCCGCTGCTCCTCTTCTTCGGTCTGGGCTTCGCCCTGCTGAGCGTGCCGCTGCTGCACGCCCTGACCGACTCCTTCGCGGTGCTGCTGCTGGTGCAGTGCGGGGGCATGGTCCTGCTGACCGGCTTCACCTCGATCAGCGCCGCCGTGAACGCGGAGATCTTCCCGCCCCGGGTACGGGCGGCCGGCATCGGCTTCCCCTACTCGCTGACGGTGGCGCTGTTCGGCGGGACGGCCCCGTATGTGGGCACGCTGTTCAAGGAGACGGGTCACTCGGGGCTCTTCCCCTGGTACGTGGCCGTGCTGTGTCTGCTGTCGTCGCTGGTGTATCTGCGGCTGCCGGAGACGGCCCGCACGGAGCTGGCGCGATGAGCCCTGACCTGCGGTTCGACACAGTGAAGTGATGCACGTCATAAGGTCTGAGGCAAAAATTTCCGTTCCCTGTGATCAGTTGGCGCAACCGATCCGTACTCCATGGCGTCCGTCGCCACTTCACGCCAGGGAGCAGTCATGCGCATTTCACGGACCAAGGCGGGAACCGTCTTCGTGATCGGCAGCCTGACGCTGACCATCACCGCTCTCGCCTATCCCGCCATGCTCGGCCTGCAGAACACCAGCACCACTCAGGACCGCATCATCGCCAACACCCAGTTCGGGCCGCTCACCGAGGCGGACCGCGACTTCGTGGTCAAGGTGCGCGCGGCCGGGCTGTGGGAGTACCCGCTCGGCGAGATCACCATGCAGAAGGGCACCACGCCCGAGATGAAGGAAGCCGGTGCCCACCTGATCGTCGGGCACGCGGGCCTCGACGAGCTGTGCCGCAAGATCGCCCCCCAGCTGGGCATCACCCTGCCCAACGTGGCGAGTCCTCAGCAGCAGCAGTTCGTGCAGACCGCGCAGTCGAGCAACGGCAAGGAGTTCGACCAGACCGCGTCGAACATCATGCGGATCACGCACGGTCAGATCTTCCCGACGGTGGCGAAGATCCGCGCCAACACCAAGAACACGCTCGTGCGCGAGCTCGCCGACCTCGCCAACGACACCGTGCTCGACCACATGACCGTGCTGGAGAAGACCGGGATGGTCAACTTCGAGCAGACGGTCTTCCAGCAGACCACGCCGCCGAAGCTGCCCGCGGACCAGATGACCCCGCCGGCACCGCAGGGGGGTGCGCCGGTCGTCGTCCTGACCCCGCGTCCGGACCTGAACGTGAACACCAGCACGCCCAAGCCGACGGGCGCGCCGTCGCCCGCCCCGTCCGCGACCGCGGGGTGACACGCGACACCTGAGCCGGGGACGCGGCCCTTCGTAGGGTCCGCGTCACGTCGGGAACCGGATGCAGGGCCGGGCCGGCCGGTGCTCAACAGCCGGACGCGATGGGAACGTACGCGGCCCCGATCCGGTACACGCCCGGTTCACGCACCGTCAGGCGCGTGAACCCGCCCTCCTCGCGCAGGCAGCCGCCCGCCGTGCGCAGCCACGGCGAGTAGGCGACCCGCACGGTCACCGAGCCGGCCCGCGGCATCCGCACGGCAAGGTCGGCGCTCGAAGTACGGACCACGCTCGCGGGCGCCGACACCAGCCGTACGGCGTCCCGCACCCGGTACACCCGCCAGTGGGGGTCACTCCACACCGGCTCCAGCCAGCCGGGCCGGCCGCGCACCAGACGGGCCTCGTCCGCCGCGTACCGGTCGGGCTCGGCCGAGGGCAGCACCACGAACCCGACGGCCCAACGGTCCAGCCACGCCCGGTAGTTCGTCTCGGTGAGCGTCCCGTCGTAGAAGATGCGGCCGCGCTCCATGTCGAGCTGGGTGTTCCAGCCGCGCGCCAGGTTGACGTACGGGGACAGCAGGGCGGCCTCGCGGTGGTCGGCGGCCGGGACGACCTCCACGCGGGCGCGGTCGGCGCCCATCCGCTGCAACGCCCGTACGACGCTGGGCGCGTCGACGGCCCACGCCGGGACCTCGGCCGACCCCCGCAGGAAGGTGAGCGGCGTCCCCGATCCGAGCCACGCCAGGGACGCCACGAGCGCCACGGCGAGGGCGGCGCGGCGGCAGCGGCGGCGCCGCTCCACCGTGAGCAGGGCGGCGAGCAGCACGGCGGGCGCGAACAGCAGCGCGAGCCGCTCCACGTTGGTCCCTATCGGCGAGGGGATCAGGTACGTCAGTCCGACACCCGTCGCGTACACGGCGCCGCACCACCGCACCACCCGCCAGCCCCGCGGCGCCAGCACGGCGACCGCCACGCCCAGCAGCGCGGGCCAGAGCGTCCGCGCCGCCGGCATCGGCTGCTCCCCGGAGTACGGGAAGAACAGCGTGGTCGCCGCCACCACCGCGAACGGCGGCAGCACGAGCGCGGCGGCCCGCGCCCGGTCCCGGACGAGACCGTGGGCCGCGCCCGCGACCACCAGGAACAGCCCCGCCACCGGGCTGGCCGCCGTCGCGAGCACCGCGTACCCCGCCGCGATCCCCACCCGGCGCTCCCCCACGAGCGACACACAGGCCGCGAGGCCCAGCGCGACACCTAGCGCGAACGTCTCACGCCCCGCCGCCACGTTGCACCACAGCCCGAACGCGGCCAGCAGCGCGGGTCCCAGCGGACGCCGGATCCCGCACCGCACCAGCAGGACGGCGGCCAGCCAGCCACCCACCAGACCGGAGGCGACGGCGACGGTCCGCACGCCGAAGGCGCCCATCAGATACGGCGAGATCACGCTGTAGTTCGCCATGTGCAGCCCGCCGAACCAGAACAGGCCGTACGCCGAACCCCCGTGCTCCACCGCGAAGCGCGCCCACGTCTCCTGGGCCGCGAGGTCGCCGCCGCCGGTGGCACGGAAGAACGCCCAGACGAGGTACAGCGGAAGCGTCGCCGCCGTGGCCCACAGCGGGACGCGCCATCGGCGCACCACCGCCCGGAACCGGCTGCGCCGCACCTCGCCCGGCGGCGGGGCGACTTCGGGTGATGGGGCTCGGACCGACTCGACAGCGCCTGTCATCAGGGCGGCCTCTCCGTCTTTCAGAGGGGTCGGCGGCCCGATTCGCGCGGGGCACGGGGCGAAGCGGCAGGCGCCGAGAAGTGTTCCCTGCCGATTCTTGGGCGCGGGTGCGGCGCCGGACATCGGCCGTTCGGCTGAAGGCACCGGCGGGGATGCGTCCCGTACCGCCCCTTTGGCCGAGGGCACGGGCGATGAGCGCGTCCCTCCTCACGCCGTGAGCGGCCCACACCGTGAGCGGCCCCGTCCTCACGCCGTGAGCCGCTCCGTTCTCACACCGTGAGCCGCCACCCCTCCGACGGCCCGTCACCGTCCCGCGCCAGACCGTCGACCAGCTCGGCCGCGGCCCTGGCCCAGCTGCGCTTCCGCTCCATGACGGTGCGTACGGTCTCGGCGTCGCCGAAGGCCGCTTCGGGCCGCTGGAGCACGGCCGCGACGGCGGAGCCCCAGCGCGGCGTGTCGCGGTCGGGCTGGTCCGTCACCGGGAGGACGGTGCGCGCGGCGAGTTCTTTCGGCAGGCATTCCTGGAGCAGGTCGCCGAGTCCGCTCCGGCGGCTGATCAGTACGGGCGTGCCCTGGACGATCGCCTCGAGACCGACGAGGCCGAACCCCTCCGCCCGCGACGGCATGAGCACCAGGGTCGCGAGGAGCAGTTCGTGGTCGAGGCGCTCCTTCCTGGTCGTGAAGGGCCGGACCACGAGGTTCAGCGAGGGCTGACCTGCCCACTTCCTGATCTTCCGGTCGAGACGCTCGGCCTGGCCGTCGGTGGCCCCGCGGACCATGAGCCGTACCTCGGGCTCCTCCGGGTCGCGCAGCGCGAGGGCATGACCGATCGCGCGGGCCGCGAGATCGAGCCCCTTCACCGCGTGGTCCTCCATCCGTCCCGTGAGGAGGATCCGCGGTGGGCCCTCTACCGGCACGCGCGGCCGGATCAGCGGACTGTCGAAGCCGGGATCGAGCCGCAGCGGCCGGGGAACCTCCGGCCACACCGAGAACTCCTGAACGCACAGCTCGTGCAGCTTCGGGCCGACGGCCACCACCCGGGTCGCGCCGCGCCCCAGGTCCAGGTCGGTCCACTTGCGGTCCTCGGCCCGGGCGTGGAGATCGACGCCGCGTGCCTTCTTGTACCGGTCCGTCTCCTCCGACCAGTCGTGGACCAAGTGGAGACGGGCCGCTCCGTCGAAGTTCTGCTCCGTCTGGAGGAAGGCGGCCGGACCGGTCACCCGGCCGTGGCCGATGACCACATCCGGAGGCAGGCCGCCCGGGAGGACCGGCTTGCGCATCAACAGGTCCCGCTCCGAGGCGCCGGGAAGCGGGGGCGCGAGGACGAACCGTACGCTGCCGTCGTCGGCGTCCGCGATCTCCTGCGGGGTGGCCGACGGGAGCAGGCAGAACACCTCGTGGCCCGCCGCGGCCAGCGCCCGGCACAGCGACTGGCTCAGGACGCTGATCCCGCCCTTCGTGGGCAACCACTCGTCGGCGACCACCAGGATCCGCAACCGCGGCGTGCGCCGGCCGGCGGACACACCGTTGCCCGGGCGCAGGGAGCCCCGGAACACGCCGGGCGCGGCCGCTCCGCCCGGCTCACCGGCCCCACCGGCGGCCTCACCGGCGGCCCCACCGGTGGCCCCACTCGGACGCAGGCCCCCCGCACTGGCCTTCTCCATCGCCGTGACCAGTTCGATGAGTTCGTCCAGGTCCACCTCGTGCCGCAAATGGGCGGGGAGGTCCTCCCACAACACGCGGATCTCCTCCCGGGAGGCGAGCCGGGCCCGCAGAGCGGCGAGGACCAGCTGCTCCCTGGTGTCCACCCGCACGCGGTCGACGTCGAAGAGGAACGGGGTCAGCGCCGCCAGGACCAGGTCCGCCGTGCCGTTCACCCCGGCCCGCTTCAGGGCGGTCACCAGCAGCGCGGAGGCGAGCACGGTCCTGAACCGCGGGGCGGGGATGCGTGCCCGTCGGGAGCCGCCGCGCATCGTCAGGGGTTCGTCGAGCAGATCGTCGAGGGCGAGCCGGAGCATCCCGTCCACGCCGTCCCGGGTGGCGCCCTCGGTCAGGCCCAGCTCCGCGAGGAGACGGGCGATCCGCTCGTTGTCGACGGTCACCTCTCCGTCGGCACCGGTCATGGACGCGGTGAGCGACAGTAGGTCGATGGTGTCAGGCATGGGAACGTCCGCCCTGTTGGTCGATGATCCACCAGGCGCTGACGACGTGCTGGACGGCAGCGTCGATGCCCGGCAGCAACTCCGTGAACGCCTCCGGCCGGTGCTCCGCCTGGTCCGGTCCGAGCGAGGTCAGCCAGCGCTGCGTGTAGTGCCGTCCCGCCTCGCCGGTGAGCTGGAGCCAGACGATGCCCGGCAGCACGCTGACGGTGTAGGAGAACAGGTGCAGCTTCCGGTCCCCGTCGACGTCGGAGCGCATCCAGGTCACGTGGGCCTTCTGCCGGAAGGTGTGCACGAGTTGGGACACGATCGGCAGGTCCGCCACCGCGTGGATCGTGTCGATGCCGTCGGACCGGGCGGTGCCCGGCGCGTCCGCGAGACTGGCGGCGGTGCTCAGGCAGACCACCGGCAGGGTGAAGGCCCTCACCGCCTCCGCCGGGTTGTCGGTCTCCAGCAGCCCCAGCCGCGCCACGGCCCGCCCCTCCGAGTCGTGACCGGCCGCCTGGAGCGCGACGACGAACCCCTCGCGCTGTTCCAGGGCGTTGGGGCGGGCGAACTGGCGGGCCAGCAGGTCCGCTCGCGCCCAGACGAGCAGGACGTGCTTGCCCAACCGGTCGTGATGGCGCGCGAAGTCGGCCGCACGGGCGGCGATCTCCGCCTGGGGGACGATCTCCAGCGGCAGGGGGCCGGTGTCGTGGAGGCGGATGCGCTCCCGCTGGTGTTCCTCGATGTCGTCGGGGACGGGATCGCGGACGGTGTCCAGCTCCATGCGGGCGCGCAGCTCGGGGCTGAGCCGCGCGACGTCCTCGAACAGGTCGTCGATCAGGGCCCGCACGGGGGCCGTGCGCAAGGTGGGCAGGCCCTGACGGGTCAGGCACTCCGCCACCTCGTCGAAGAAGACGCCGAGTTCGTCCGGGCCGGAGTGCGGGCCGAGGCCCTGGGGCCCGAACTGCGGCAGGTCGAGGGCGAGGATGGTCTCCAGGCGGGCGTCGGGGCGGGTGTCCGGGGCGTTGAGATCGCGCGTGCGGACGGCCTCGAATCCCCCGGCGTACGCCGGTTCGAGCGCGGCCGGTGCCATGGCCGCCCTCAGCACCGCGTCGACCCGGAACCGGCCGGTCTCCCAGTCCAGCCCGCCGAGCAGGCGTCGGCCCTGGTCGAAGTAGCGCCGGTAGTCGGAGCCTTCGCCGAGGAACCGCAGGGCGGCGGTGTCGTCCCCGATCGACAGGGTCGTGGCGTAGGTCTCGTGCACGAGCCGGGACGACTCCCGGCAGAAGCGGAACAGCAGCCTCAGTCGCTCCGTCAGGACACCGAGCCGGGCGAGGTCCGCCGAAAAGCGGGCCACCAGGCCCCAGGGCGTGGTGTGCTGGAGTTCGTGGTGCAGTCGTTCGTGGAGGGAGACGACGACCTGTTCGTCGCGGTCGGTGAGCGCGGTCGCGTGCAGCGTCCAGGCCTCGAGACCGTCGTAGGCACCGAGCACGTCGGACACATCACTACGAGCACACCAATAGGACGATTCATCAGTGGACACCTGGGCAGCGTAACCGACGGCACCGCCCCAACTTCCGGTCTCCGACTGCTCTCTGACTGCTGCTGTCTGACTGCTCTCTGACTGCTCTCTGACGACGAGATGCCTAGGCCGTCACCTGGGCGTCGAGGCCTTCTTGATCGCCTCGCGGATCCGGGAGTACGTACCGCAGCGGCAGACGTTCTCGATGCGGTCGATGTCGGCGTCGGTCGGACGGGCCGTCCTCTTCAGCAGGGCCGCCGCGGCCATGATCTGGCCCGGCTGGCAGAAGCCGCACTGCGCCACGTCGCAGTCGAGCCAGGCCTGTTGGACGGGGTGCAGCTTCTCGCCGTCGGCCAGGCCCTCGATCGTGGTGACCTCGCGGTCCACACAGTCCGCGACCGGAACGACGCAGGGCTGGATCTCCGCGCCGTCCAGGTGACTCGTACAGGCACGGCAGACGCCCACACCGCAGCCGTACTTGGGTCCGGTGACGTTCAGCAGGTCCCGCAGCACCCACAGCAGGGGCATGTCGGCCGGGGCCTCGACGGTGACGGGCTTCCCGTTGAGCACGAAGGAGTAGGACGGCATCGGCACCTTCTCTGGAACTGGAAGCTGACTGGAGGTTGAGAGGTTGACTAGAAGTTGATCGGGAAGCGGCGGGGCCTGGATCCGGTCGCCCGGGCGTAGGCGTTGGCCACGGCACCTGCCGCGGCCGGCACGCCGAGTTCGCCCGCCCCGCCGGGTTCCCGCCGGGAGGGCATGATGTGCGCCTCGAAGCGCAGCGGGGCGTGCCGCTGGCGGGCGTAGTGGAAGTCGGCGTAGCTGCTCTCGCGGACGGCGCCCCGGTCGATGTGCAGGCCGGCCGTCAGGATGGTGGAGATGCCGTCGATCGCGGTGCCCATGAGCTGGGCCTCGAGTCCGCGCGGGTTGACGGCCGTTCCGACGTCGGCCGCCATCACCACCTTGGTCACCCGGGGCTTCTTCGGGTCGGTGGCGTCGATCTCGACCAGACAGGCCACGCAGGAGCCGTACTCCTCGTGGACGGCCACGCCCTGCGCCCGGCCCGCCGGCAGGGGGCGGCCCCAGTGTCCGGCGGCCGCGACCTTGTCGAGCACGGCCCTGACGGCCTTGCTGCGCAGCGTGGTCCGCCGGAAGGCGACCGGGTCCTTGCCCAGGCTCCTGGCGACCTCGTCCACGACGATCTCCTCCGCGGTCCGCATCGTCCCGGAGTCCACCGACCGCCAGGCCCCGAGGGGCATCGCCAGTTCGACCGAGCCCCCGTTCCCGTCGACGCGGCCGAAGTTGTACAGGCCGCTGTCGCTGGGCAGCGGCCCGGCGGCGCGCGCGAGGGCCGGGGTCGTTCCGCCGTGGGGCGTCCCGCTCCGGGTCGTTCCGCTCTGGGTCGTCCCGCCCTGGGCGGACAGGCCCTCCTCGCCGTACGACTCGCTCACCGAGGCCATCGAGTGGGTGAACGCGACCACCCTCCCCCGGGCGTGGCTGGCGCGGATCCGGTGATGACTGGCCGGGCGCATCCTGCCGTGCCGGATGTCGTCGGCGCGGCTCCACATCAGCTTGACCGGCCGGCCTGCCGCCTTCGAGATCAGGGCCGCCTCGATCGCGGCGTCGTAGTTGAGCCGACGGCCGAAGGAGCCGCCGCCCCGCACGACATGGACCCGTACCTTCGACGCGGGCAGCCCGACCGCCGAGGCGATGGACTCCCGCGCGTCCATCGGCGTCTGGGAGGAGAACCAGATCTCGGCACGACCGGCCCGCACGTCCGCCACCGCGGTCAGCACCTCCATCGGGGCGTGGCTGACGAAGGCGAACGCGAACTCGCCCTCCACCTGCGCCGACCCGCGCGGCGGTGCCGGGAGCCGGGGGACGGCGGCCCGCAGCCGCGCACGGATCGCGGTGTCGGACAGCGACGCCAGCGGGCCCGGGGCCCAGGTGATCCGCAGTGCGTCCCTGGCCTTGAAGGCATGGTGGAAGGAGTCCGCCACCACGGCGACCCCGCCGGCGACCTTGACGACGGCGTGGACGCCCGGCATCGCGCGGGCCGCCCGGTCGTCGACGGATACGGCCTTACCCCCGAGCGTCGGCGGCCGCGCCACCACGGTCGGCTTCGCCCCGGCCACCGCGAGGTCCCCGGTGTACTCGGCCTTGCCGGTGACGATGTCCCGGGCGTCGATCCTGGTCGTCGGCCGCCCGATCACCCGGTGCCGGGACGCCGGCTTCGGTCTGCTCGACACGGCAGGACGCTGGATCCCGGCGGCACTCGCGGTCAGCGAGCCGAAGGTGGCGGACCGCCCGTCCGGCGCGATCACCCTCGTGTTCCAGGTACGCAGCGACCGCGCGGGAAGACTCCAGCGCCGGGCCGCCGCGGTCACCAGCTTGGCGCGCGCGGTGGCGGCCAGCTCGCGGGCCGGGCCGTACAGCGAACTGACCGAGCTCGAACCGCCGGTGAACTGGTTGCCCTTGGAGCGCGCCTCCGCGAGCGGGATCTCCACGTCGACGAGCCGGGCGTCCAGCTCTTCGGCGATCATCATGGCGACCGCGGTGGTGACGCCCTGCCCGACCTCGACGCGCGGCAGTTTTACGACGACCTTGTTGGCCTCGGTGACCTCGAGGACGAGCATCTCCTCATCGGTCCCGGTCACCAGGACGTCGGACGGCCTCCGGACGGCCTCGGCGCCTTCCGCGGACGACGTGTCGCAGCCGATGGGGGCGGCGACGGTCAGGGTGGACGCGGCAAGCGAGTAGACCATGAACCTGCGGCGGGACAACTGACGGGCCAACAGACGCTCCTCTCCGAGTTCCCGGGTTGGTTCGACTGGCATGTCGACTGTTGCATCGTGGGGCTTCGACTGGTGCTTCGACTGGTGCTTCGACTGGTATGAGGGGCCAGCACTCTTCGGGGTTGCGTCCGGAAGTCGCCGTCCTGCTCGACGTCGGCCCGCTCCCGTCGTACCGCCGGCGCCTGGCCATGCCGTGACGGAGCCGCGAACAGGCCGGCTCCGGCAGCGGGTCGCGCCTTACGTTCGCCACCACCAGGTCGCCGGCTTCCGCGGCCTCCTCCGGGGTGGTGGCCCGGGCGTTCGCGCCGAGCTCGGCGGCCAGGTCGGCGAGCGTTTCGGGACCGCGGGAGTTGCCCGGGTCTCCGACCGGATGCTGTGGCAGACCCTCCAGCGCCTTGAGGACGACGGCCTCGCCATACGGACGCCGCACCCGACGGTCGCCAGGCGGCTCGACTACGAGCTCACCGACCTCGGCCAACCGATCACCGAGCGCATCTGCGATCTGATCGACGCGATCTACGAGCAGCTGCCCGGCATCGTCGCCCACCAGCGCGCCCTCGGCTCAACCGTGGCGTCACCTGCCGAGGAGCCGTCCGACTGACGCGCCGGACACCGACGGTTTCCGCCGCGGCCAGCGCCCTGTCAGACACCGCGCACAAGCCGCCCCGGTATTCCATTCCCTTCCTCGCGGAAGGCGCTCAAGTCACCCACGGACCAGGCCCACGCCCACCCGTACGCAGTAATGCGAACCTGGTCCGCATGCCCGGCTCTGAGGCCCTTGGAACCGACTTTCCCCGGCACCGACGAGTCCTCGTGCCGCGCGACCGCGATCGAGTCGAGTGGCACCCCGCCGGTGGACGACGGAAGCTGAGAGCGCACTGGTCTCGTGAGGGCATGAATTCACGACTCGCGGCGTCTGAATTGCTCTGCCTGCTGAGCGCTCGACGCTCAGCGCGAGGAAACCGGGCATCGGTCGCACCGGCCGATGGTGTTCAAATTTCCTCAAGGAGCTTGATGGTGGAGAGTTCTGCCGATTCCCTGACGACCTTGCCGGATGACTCTGCAGTCGCCAAGCGCAGAACGAACGGCCTGTCGACGGACAACAGCCCGTCGACAGACACCGAGAGTAACTTCGCCGAGATACTGGCCGGCGTCCTGCGCGTCGAGCAGGTGTCGGTCGAAAGCAATTTCTTCGACGACCTCGGCGGTAATTCATTGGTGATGGCCCAATTCTGTGCACGCGTCAGGAAGCGGGCGGATCTGCCATCCGTGTCGATGAAGGACATCTACCGTTACCCGACAGTCCGCAGCCTTGCGACGGGGCTCGCCACCACCGATTCCGTTGCCGCACCCGCCCCCGCCGGCTCAGCGGTCCCGACACCGTCGGAGGTGGTGACTCCGGTCGGCACGCTGCAGTACACCCTCTGCGGAACGCTGCAGTTCCTGCTCTTTCTGGGATACTCTTTCGTCGCCGCATTTTTCACCGCACGCGGCTATGAATGGATATCCGCCAGCTCGAATGCGATGGACATCTACCTGCGGTCCGTCGTCTTCGGCGGCGCCGGATTCGTGGGCATGTGCACTTTCCCGATCGCGGCCAAATGGATCCTTGTCGGCCGGTGGAGAACACGCGAATTCCCGGTCTGGGGTCCGACCTATCTGCGCTTCTGGACCGTCAAGGTGCTGCTGCACGCCAACCCGATGGTCTTCTTCGTCGGCAATCCCCTGTACGTGCTGTACCTGCGGGCACTCGGCGCCCGCATCGGCAAGGACGTCACGATCCTCTCCCGCAACGTTCCGGTCTGCACCGACCTGCTCACGATCGGCGCCGGCACGGTGATCCGCAAGGACTCGTTCTTCCTCTGCTACCGGGCGCATGCGGGCCGTATTCAGACGGGCCCGGTCACCCTTGGCCGGGATGTGTTCATCGGCGAGAAGACCGTGCTCGACATCGACACATCGATGGGCGACGGGGCGCAGCTCGGCCATACGTCCTCGCTGTACAGCGGCCAGGCGGTCCCGGACGGCCAGCGGTGGCACGGGTCTGAGGCGCAGCGCACGGAGGTCGACTATGTGAGGGTCCCGCCCGCCAGGTGCGGCACCCTGCGCCGGGTCGGCTTCGCCCTGGCCACCGTGGGCCAGCTGTTCTTCCTCTCCGTGCCGCTGGCCGTCGGGGGTCTGTACGTGCTGTTGACACAGGTTCCGGCGCTGAGCAACCGGCTGGACCCGGGCGCGGCGGGGCTCGTGTCGCCGGAGCTCTACGTCGATGCGCTGATCGTTTCCTGCGCTCTGTTCTTCGGCTTCGTCGTCATGGGCGTCGCCGCTCTGTTCACTGTTCCGCGCCTGCTGCATCTGGCCGTCAAGCCGGACAGGGTCTATCCGCTGTACGGCTTTCACTACTCGACGCACCGGGCGATCGCGCGCCTCACCAACGTGAAGTTCTTCAAATGGCTCCTCGGTGACAGCTCCTACATCGTCCACTATCTACGCGGCCTGGGATACGACCTGTCCCGGGTGGAGCAGACCGGGTCGAACTTCGGCACAGAAGTGCAGCACGAGACCCCGTATCTGTGCTCTGTGGGCAGCGGCACGATGGTCGCCGACGGCCTGTCCATCGTCAATGCCGACTTCTCGAGCACGTCTTTCCGGGTGTCCCGGGCGTCGATCGGGCCGCACAACTTCCTCGGGAACAACATCGTCTATCCGTCCGGGGCGAAGACGGGCGACAACTGCCTCCTCGCGACGAAGGTGATGATTCCGCTCGACGGCGAGACGCGCGAGGGCGTGGGTCTGCTCGGCTCACCGTGCTTCGAGATTCCCCGGTCGGTGGAGCGCGACTCCCGGTTCGACCACATGCGGACCGGGGACGAGTTTCGCCGCAACCTTGCTGCCAAGAACCGCTACAACATCCGGACGATGGTCCTCTTCCTCCTCGTGCGGTGGCTCTACTTCTTCGTGCTCACGCTGCTCGCCCTCGCGGATGCCGATCTGTACGACTCCTTCGGACACGTACCGATCGCGGCATTCCTGGTGTTCACCCTGGTGTTCACCCCCCTCTACTTCGTACTGGTGGAGCGAGCCATCGTGGCTTTCCGCGGGCTGCGACCGCGGTTGTGCTCCATCTACGACCCGTACTTCTGGTGGCACGAGCGTCTGTGGAAGGTGCCCGACAAGTACCTCGACGTTTTCAACGGCACCCCCTTCAAGAACGTGATCTGGCGGCTCCTGGGTGTCCGGCTCGGCAGCAGGGTCTTCGACGACGGCTGCTACCTGACGGAGCGGATGCTCACCACCATCGGCGACGACTGCACCCTCAACGCGGGGAGCAAGATCCAGTGCCACTCGCAGGAGGACGGCACCTTCAAGTCCGACCGCAGCACGATCGGCGACGGATGCACCGTCGGTGTCGGCTCCCACGTCCACTACGGCGTGACGATGGGTGACGGCGCGGTCCTTGCGCCCGACTCCTTTCTCATGAAGGGCGAGGAAGTCCCGCAGCACGCGCGGTGGGGCGGAAACCCGGCCACGGAGACGAGAGAGGCCCCCGGTCGGCCGCCGGCACTGGTGCGCAAGGGGTAGCAGGACCCTCTCGGTCAGCTGGCTCAACTGGCTGGACAAACCGGCCCGTTGGTCTGCCGAGAGCAACGACGACAGTGGAGCCGCCGTGGTCGGCGGTGACGGACATGCCGGTCACGGCGGGCGGAGAGGGACAGATCGATGGCAACGCGAGTGGGAGCGGACCAGGAGTTCTGGCGCGGTGTGCTCGTCGCCGGCGGATCCACCACGATCCCGCGGTGGGCGCCGCATCCCATGACGGGCGTCGACGAGTACGAGGCCACGATCCCGGACGACGTCATGGGAGCCGTGCGCCGGTTGGCGGACGACCTCACGATGCCGCTCGGCACCGTGATGCTGGCCACGCACGCCAAGGTGCTCGCCGCGCTGTCCGGCGAGCAGGACGTCACGACCGGCTACGTCGCCGAGGAGGGCGGCCGACCGTTGCCCTGCCGGCTGACGACGGCACCCGAATCGTGGCGGGCGCTGCTGGCGGACACCCATCGCGTCGCGTCGGAACTGCTGTCGCACAAGGACTTTCCGGTCGACGAGCTCAGGCGCGAGCTGGGCCTGACCGAAGCGTCGATCGAGACCGTCTTCGATCCGCATCCGACGTTCGGTCCCCGTCCGACGGGCGCCGGCGGCGATCTCGCCGCAGGCACCGTGCTGTGGGTGGGATTCTCGGACCACGGCGGCCGACCCGTGCTGCGACTGCGGTACCGGACGGACGTACTCGACGCGGACTACGCCGCCAGGGTCGCCGGTTACCACCTCACCGCGCTCGCGCTCGTCGTCGCGGACCCGGATGCCGAGCACGAGCGGCAGAGCCTGCTCTCACCCGAGGAGCTCCGGTTCCAGCTCGAAGGGCTGTCCGGACCGCGCCGTACCCTGCCGGACGCCCGGATGCACGAGCTGTTCGAGCAGCGGGTGAGGATACGCCCGGATGCCGTCGCCGCCGTGCACGGCGACCGGCATTGGACCTACCAGGAGCTCAACGCACGTGCCAACCGGCTGGGACGAGCCCTGTTGGCACGGGGGCTGCGGCGCGAAGGTGTCGTCGCGGTGGTGACCGGGAGAGACCTGGACTGGATGGCCGCCGTCCTCGCGATCTTCAAGGCCGGAGGCGTGTACCTGCCCGTCGAGCCGCACTTCCCGGCCGACCGCATCGCGGCCATGCTCTCCCGCGCCGAGTGCGGGCTCGTGCTCACCGACCCCGGCAGTTCCGACTCGCTCGACCAGGCCCTGGACTCACTGCCCGGGGTCCGCAAGCTCCTCGTCGGCACGGCGTACGACGAGGGCCATGCCGACGACGACCTGGGCATCGCCGTCGCGCCGGACCAACTCGCCTACATCTACTTCACCTCCGGCTCCACGGGAGAGCCCAAGGGCGCGATGTGTGAGCACGCCGGCATGCTCAACCACCTCTACGCCAAGATCGACGACCTGGAGATCGGCGAGGGGCAAGTGGTCGCCCAGACCGCCCCCCAGTGCTTCGACATCTCTCTGTGGCAACTGGTGTCCGCGCTCCTGGTCGGTGGGCGGACCCTGCTGGTCGAGCAGGAGGTGATCCTGGACGTGCAGCGGTTCGTCGACACGATCGCCCGCGGCCGGGTCGCCGTGCTCCAGGTCGTGCCGTCGTACCTCGAAATCGTCCTGACGCATATGGAGCAGCACCCGCGCGAGCTGCCCGACCTGCGGTGCGTGTCCGTCACCGGTGAGGCGTTGAAGAAGGAGCTCACGCAGCGCTGGTTCGCGGCCGAGCCCGGCATCAAGCTGGTCAACGCGTACGGCTTGACCGAGACCTCCGACGACACCAACCACGAGGTCATGGACCGGGTGCCGGACCGCGAACGGGTGCCGCTCGGTCCCCCCGTCGGCAACGTGCGTGTCTACGTGGTCGACGGGCAGCTGTCACCGGTGCCGCTCGGCGCCCCCGGCGAGATCGTCTTCTCCGGCGTCTGCGTCGGCCGCGGATACGTCAACGACCCCGACCGCACCAAGCAGGCCTTCATGCCCGATCCGCACCACGAGGGCGCCCGGCTCTACCGCAGTGGCGACCACGGCCGCTGGCTGCCCGAGCGCAAGCTGGAGTTCCTCGGACGCCGCGACACCCAGGTCAAGATCCGTGGCTTCAGGATCGAGATCGGCGAGATCGAGAACACCCTGTTGCGGGTGCCCGGTGTCCGCGACGGTGCGGTGGTGGTCGCCGAGCGGCCCGACCGGAGCAAGCACCTTGTGGCCTTCTGCTCCGGCCCGGGGGCACTCCCGGTCGAGGACCTGCGGGACCGGCTGGGTGAGTCGCTGCCGGAGTACATGGTGCCGTCGGCCTTCCACTGGCGGGAGAGTCTGCCGCTGACCGCCAACGGCAAGACCGACAGGAGGGCGCTGGCGGCGCTCGCGGGAGAACTCGACGTCGTCGAGGACCACGAGGGAGGCCGCCACGCTCCGGGTACGCCGACCGAGCGGCGGCTCGCGGCCGCCTGGGCGGAGGTGCTCGGCGTCCCGCAGGATCGGATCGACCGACGGGACCACTTCTTCGACCGGGGCGGCACATCACTGTCGGCCGTGAAGCTGGCGATCACCCTGGACCGCGCGGTGTCGCTCAAGGACGTGACCCGTCATCCGGTCCTCGCCGATCTGGCCGCGCTGGTCGACGGCAGGTCCGACCGGCCGTCCGGGCTGCTCCAGTCGCTGTCCGAACCGGAGGGTGCGCCGGCCGGTGCCCTGGTGTGCTTCCCCTACGCCGGCGGCAACGCGGTGAACTTCCAGCCGATGGCCCAGGCGCTGCGGGGCAGTGGGATCGCGGTCTACGCCGTTGAGTTGCCCGGTCACGACGTGGCCGCCGAGAGCGAGCCCTTCGCACCGATGGCGGACGTGGTCTCTCAGGTCGTCGCCGAGATCACCGAACGTGGCCTGCCCGGAGTCCTGCTGTGGGGTCACTCCTCGGGCGCGGCCTTCGCCCTGGAGACGGCCCTGCGGCTGGAGGAGCGCGGCGTGGACGTCCAACGGGTCTTCGTCGGCGCGCAGCTGCTCGGCAACGCCGCTGACCGGCGCGATGCCGTCACCGAGCTGGCCGGGCAGAGCAACGCCGAGATCGCCGCGAAGCTGAGCACGGACAGCGGCTACACCGAGCTCCAGGAGCTGGATGCGCGGCGTGCCGAACTCGTCGGTGCCGCCTACCGGCACGACGGCGTGTCCGCACATCGCTATTTCGCCGATGTCCTCGACACTCCCCCCGCGGTGAAGCTCTCCGCGCCGGTCACCGTGGTCGTCGCCACCGACGACCCGATCACGGCTGATCACCCGCGCCGCCACCGCGACTGGGAGCTCCTCGCGGTCCGCGTCGACCTGCACGAACTCGCCGAGGGCGGCCACTACTTCCCGCGCACCTGTCCGGCCGAGGCGGCACAGGCCGTGTTGCGCACCGCCGAACTACTGCCTTCTTCCTGAGCGGCAGACAGCCGCACACCGAAAGGAAATCGCGATGTCCTCCATCCCCCCGGCGTCACTGCTCGACGACGTCGACTTGCAACCCGGCCGACCGCCGATACTTCGGGCCGAGGCCCCCGGCGACGCGCCGAGCTGGGCGGCCGAGCACCGGGACGCTCTGCGCGCCGTCGTCGCCGAGCATGGCTGCGTCGTGGTCCGCGGCGTCGGGCTGCGCGACGTGGCCGGGACCGGTGCCGTCTTCGAACGGCTGAGCACCGGGCTGATGACGGAGCGCGAGGCCTTCGCGCCCCGGCGGACCTACGCCGACGGGGTGTACTCCTCCGCGCAGTGGCCGGCCAACCAGCCGATGTGCATGCACCACGAACTGAGCTACACGCTGGAGTTCCCCGGCCTGATGCTGTTCGCCTGCCTCACCGCGCCCACCGAGGGCGGGGCGACCGGAGTGGCCGACGCGGCGACGGTGCTCGAGGATCTGCCCACCGGGTTGACCGAGCGGTTCGAGCGGGAGGGCTGGCTGCTCACCCGCAGCTACAACGACGAGATCGGATCGTCCGTGACCGAGGCGTTCGGCACCGACGACCGGGGCGCCGTCGAGAGGTACTGCCGTGCCAACGCCATCGACTTCGAATGGCAGCCCGACGGAACCCTGCGCACCAGGCAGCGCCGCAGCGCCGTGGTGCGCCATCCGATCACCGGCCGACGCTGCTGGTTCAACCAGATCTCGTTCCTCAACGAGTGGACGTTGGCCCCCGAGGTCCGCGAGTACCTCGTCGAGGTCTACGGCGCCGACGGGCTGCCGTTCAACACCCGTTTCGGAGGCGGCGACCAGATCGGCGAGGACGTCGTGCAGCTGCTCAACAAGGTCTACGAGGCCAACACCGCCCGCGAGCCGTGGCAGGCCGGCGACCTGATGCTCGTCGACAACATACGCACCGCGCACAGCCGGGAGGCCTTCGAGGGATCACGCGACGTGCTCGTCGCGATGGCCGACCCGGTGCGACTGTCCTCCTGCTCGCCGACCGCCGAGGTGACCGCCCGATGACCACTGACCCCACCGCCGTGACGGCGTCCGCGACCACCGAGCCGCACGCCGTGCGACCCTTCGCGGTGATCTCCGGTGCCCAGGTCCAGCAGGTGCTGCAGGGGCGCGAGAAGCAGATCGTCGAGTTGGTCGAGGCCACCTACCGGGTGCACGGCGCCGGTGACTCGGTGAACCCGCCGTCGTACTTCCTGCGTTTCCCCGACCGCCCATCCTCCCGGATCATCGCGCTGCCGGCCTCGGTCGGCGGGCACGTACGGGTGGACGGTCTGAAGTGGATCTCCAGCTTCCCGGAGAACGTACAGGCCGGCATTCCCAGGGCGTCCGCCGTGCTGATCCTCAACGACCAGGACACCGGCTACCCGTTCGCCTGCCTGGAGAGTTCCATCATCAGTGCCACCAGGACGGCCGCGTCGGCGGCGTCGGCCGCGGACCGGCTCAGCCGGGACCGGCCACGGCCCACGCGTGTCGGATTCTTCGGGACGGGCTTGATCGCCCGCTACATCCACACGTTCCTGGCCGGCAGCGGCTGGTCGTTCGACGAGATCGGCGTGCACGACCTGTCCGCCGACAGCGCGACCGGGTTCCGCCGCTACCTGGAGCAGTCGGGCACCACGGGCCGGATCACGGTGCACGACAGCGCCGAGGAGCTGATCCGCTGCAGTGACCTGGTGGTCTTCGCCACCGTCGCCGGTGAGCCGCACGTCAGCGACCCTGCATGGTTCTCCCACAATCCATTGGTCCTGCACGTGTCACTGCGCGACCTCTCGCCCGAGATCGTTCTCGCCTCGGCCAACATCGTCGATGACGTCGAGCACTGTCTGCAGGCCAACACCTCGCCGCACCTGGCCGAGCAGCTCACGGGCAACCGGGACTTCCTGCAGGGCACGTTGGACGACGTGATGGCCGGACGGGTGACGGTGCCGTCGGGGCGGCCGGTGGTGTTCTCGCCGTTCGGCCTCGGGGTGCTCGACCTCGCGGTCGGCAAGTACGTCTACGACGAGGTGGTCCGCTCCGGAGAGCTGCACGTCGTCGACGACTTCTTCCACGAACTGCGCCGGTACGGGTGACCACGGCCGGAGGGACGTTCCGAAAGTCCTGCCGCAGTTGAGGAGGAGGCCGTCGTGCCCGTCATATCCGCTCCCCATGCCTTCAACGAAACACAGCTTTATGTAGACCTTCGGCCCATCCTCGGGCGCTCCCTGTTCCTGAAGTGCGAGGGCTTCAACTTCGCCGGCTCGATCAAGCTGAAGGCCGCGACCGAGATGGTGGAGACCGCCGAGCGGGAGGGGGTCCTCACACCGGAGTCGATCCTGGTCGAGTCCTCGTCCGGCAACCTCGGCGTAGCCCTGAGCATGATCGCGGCGAGCAAGGGCTACCGGTTCCTGTGCGTCACGGACTCCCGCTGCAACCTGTCGACCAGACTCCTGATGGAGGCATTGGGCAGCAGGGTGCACACCATCGCCGACCTGGACGCCAACGGCGGCTTCCTGGGCGCGCGGATCGACTACGTCCGCGCGCTGTGCGATTCCGACGAGCGGTACGTGTGGCTCAGCCAGTACACCAATCCGGGCAACTGGAAGGCGCACTACCGCACGACGGCGCCGGAGATCGCCCAGCGCTTCCCGCGCCTGGACGTACTGTTCGTCGGCGCCGGCACCACCGGGACCCTGATGGGCTGCGCACGCTACTTCCGCCAGTGGCACCGGCCGGTGCGGATCGTCGCGGTGGACAGCGTCGGATCGGTGATCTTCGGTGATGCGCCGGGCCGCCGCATGATTCCCGGTCTCGGCATGAGCATACGTCCGCCGCTGCTCGACGAGTCCTACGTGGACGAGGTGATACACGTCGAGGAGACGGACACCATCCGTGCCTGCCATCGTCTGGCCAGACGCGGATTCCTGTTCGGCGGCTCCACCGGCACGGTCGTCAGCGGCGCGATGCGTTGGCTGGCCGACCACGACACGCGTGAACTCACCGCGGTGGCCATCGCCCCGGACCTCGGAGAGCGCTATCTCGACACCATTTACCAGTCCAACTGGCTGCAGGATCTTTACGGCGAAGGCATGCTCGACTCCGACGAAACGGCTGACGATTCCTGGGCGGCCGGCCCCGTTCCAACGCGCCGAGGGAGCCACCCGCCATACCCCCCGCAGACCGGCGACGGCGGCGGAGGGCAGCACCGCCGGCACTGACGAGGTGCCCTGCCGGCACCCTAACTGCCGCTCCAAACAGGCGATTTACCGGCCCCTTCCGTGAGACGGAAGAAGCATTGCGGCCCTGCGAAGCGCTCCCGCACGATGCGAGCATCAAGAGAGACGGGAGCCGCATCCATGCCGCACATGACCGCCTTCGCCAGGAACCAGTGGTACGTCGCCGCCTACAGCCACGAGGTCGGGCGCGAGGAACTGCTCGGACGGACCATCCTCGGTGAGCCGCTCGTCTTCTACCGGACCGAGGAGGACGGGACGCCCGTCGCCCTGCACGACCGCTGTGTGCACCGCCGGTTCCCGCTGTCCGAGAGCCGGCTCGACGGCGACCGGATCGTGTGCGGCTATCACGGCTTCACGTACGACACGACGGGGACGTGTGTGTACGTGCCGGGGCAGAAACGCGTCCCGCGCACCGCACGCGTCGCCTCCTACCCGGTGGTCGAGCAGGACTCCCTGGTGTGGGTGTGGATCGGCGACCCGGCACTCGCCGACCCGCTGACGATCCGGCGGGCCCGTCACCTCGACTCCCCCGGCTGGACCACCGTCCGCGGCATGGAGCCGATCGACGCCGACTACGGGCTCCTCGTCGACAACCTCCTCGACCTGTCCCACGAGACGTACCTGCACGGCGGCTACATCGGGACGCCCGAGGTCGCCGAGACGCCGATCACCACCGAGGTGGACGAGGGCGCGGGGATCGTGCGGGTGAGCCGGCACATGGACGACGCCGAGTGCCCGCCGTTCTACGCCCGCTCCACCGGCATCGAGGGCCGGATCACGCGGTGGCAGGACATCGAGTACCACGCGCCGTGCCTCTATCTGCTGCACAGCCGCATCGCCCCCGTCGGCGTGCTGCCCGAGGCGGACGGCAGCGACCCGAACGGCTTCCACACCGAGATCACGTACGCGATCACGCCGTCCGCCGACGGCAAGGTGTACGACTTCTGGATGGTCTCCCGGGACTGGGCGACGGACGACGACGAGGTCACGGAGTTCCTGCGGGGCAACAACCACACCGTCGTCATGCAGGACGTCGACGCACTCAACCTGCTGCAGGAGACGCTCGGTACCGAGCGCACCGGCTACCAGGAGCTGAGCATCAACATCGACACCGGCGGCCTCGCCGCCCGCCGTATCCTCGCCCGGCTGGTCGAGGAGGGCGACAAGCCCGTGGAGAAGGTCCTGTGACCAGCCCGACCGGCGAGATCTACCGCATCGACTGGCTGCCGGGCACGGACATCCTGCACGGCACCTGCCACTGCGGCCGCGAGCACACCTCGCAGGACCCCGTCGAGATGTGGGAGTGGATGCTCGCCCACCCACAAGGACACGAACCGCAAGGACACGAGCCGCCAGCGCACGAGCCGGCAGGACACGAGCCGCGAGGAAACAGCTCATGACCGTCTACGAAGCCGAACTCGTCGTCGACCGCAGGGAGTTCGCGGCGGACGGCGTGCTCGCCCTCACTCTGCGCCACCCGCTGGGCGAACCGCTCCCGGCCTGGGAGCCGGGCGCCCACATCGACGTCGTCCTGGGCCCGGACCTGGAGCGGCAGTACTCGCTGTGCGGCGACCCCGCCGACCGGGACGCCTGGCGGATCGCGGTGCTGCGTGAGCCGGACGGGCGGGGCGGATCGGCGTACGTGCACGGGCAGTTGGGGCAGGGCGACAAGGTACGTGTGCGCGGCCCGCGCAACCACTTCGCCCTGCGGTCCGCTCCCCGCTACCGCTTCGTGGCGGGCGGCATCGGCATCACCCCGATCCTGCCGATGCTGGCGGCCGCGGAGGCGGCGGGCGCCGAGTTCAGCCTGCTCTACGGCGGCCGTACGCGCGAATCCATGGCGTTCACCCAGGAGTTGGAGCGCTACGGGGACCGGGTCACCGTCGCCCCGCAGGACGAGACCGGTCTGCTGGACCTCCCCTCGGTGCTCGACGCCCTGTCCGACGGCACCCTCGTCTACTGCTGCGGGCCCGGCGCCCTGCTCGACGCGGTGGAGGAACGGTGCCCGGCCGGGGCCCTGCACATCGAGCGGTTCCAGCCCAAGGAGCAACAGACCGGCGAGGACGCCGAGTTCGAGGTCGAGCTCGCGCAGAGCGGCCGCACGCTCACCGTCCCGCCCGGCGTCTCCGTGCTCGACACCGTGCGCGCCGCCGGCGTCGAGGTGCTGTTCTCCTGCACCGAGGGCACCTGCGGCACCTGCGAGACGGACGTCCTCGAAGGCGCCCCGGACCACCGGGACTCCGTGCTGACGGACGAGGAGCGGGAGACCGGCGAGACCATGATGATCTGCGTGTCCCGGTGCCGGGGGAAGCGGCTCGTGCTGGATCTGTGAACCCTCGAGACGGGTCGCAGCACGGCGCACGGCTTCCCGCTGAGTACCGGTGAGCACTACTGTGCGAGATGCGCACAGCCTGTCGGAACGTCGTTGTCTGCACAGGGGGAGCCATGCGTCGTCTGTTCACCGGTCTCGCGGCCGGCTTCTTGTTACTCGGCACGGCGGCCTGCGGCTCGTCCGACGGCTCCGGCGCGTCGGACGCGGGCGCCGCGTCGGGCGGCACCACCACACTGAAGGTCGGCGTCATCCCCATCCTGGATGTCGCGCCCGTCTACCTGGGCCAGAAACAGGGCTTCTACGCCAAGCGCGGCCTCAAGCTGCAGCTGATCCCCGCCCAGGGCGGGGCGGCGATCGTGCCCGGCGTCGTCTCCGGCCAGTTCCAGTTCGGCTTCAGCAACACGACCTCCCTGCTGGTCGCCCAGTCCAAGAAGCTGCCCGTCAAGGCGGTGGCGAACGGCGTCGCCTCCACGGCCGAGGACGGCGCCGACTTCGCGGGCATCACCGTGAAGAAGGGCAGCCCCCTCACGTCCCCCAAGCAGTTGGCGGGCAAGAAGGTCGCGGTCAACACGCTCAACAACATCTGCGACACCTCCATCAGGGAGTCGGTCCGCAAGGACGGCGGCGACGCCTCGAAGGTCGAGTTCGTCGAGATGCCCTTCGACCAGATGCCGGCCGCGCTCGCCGGCGGACAGGTCGACGCCGCATGCACCCCCGAGCCCGCGCTCGCCACCGTCAAGGCCGCGGGCGGCAAATCCATCGCGTCCAACTTCTTCGACGTGTCGCCGGACCTGACCGTCGCGATGTACTTCACCTCGCAGCAATACGCCCAGAAGAACCCCGAGTTGGTGAAGAGGTTCCAGGAGGCGACCATCGAGTCCCTCAAGTACGCCGACAGCCACCCGGACGAGGTCCGCGAGATCCTCACCACGTACACGAAGATCCCCGACACCCTGCTGGGCCGGCTCACCCTGCCCCGCTGGCCCGCCGAACCGGACCGCGCCTCCATCGAGCGGCTCGCCCGACTTGCGCAACAGGACGGCCTGTTCAAGCAGAGTCCGGACCTGGACAAGCTGCTGCCGTGAGGGGCTCGGGTGCCGTCCTGGGTGCGGCCGGGCTCGCGGGCTTCCTCGCGCTGTGCGAGGCCGTCCCGCGCCTCGGCATCGTCGACGAGAACTACTTCCCGCCGGCCGCCCGCGTCGCCGACGCGCTCCTCACCGAGCTCGGCGACCCGGCGTTCTGGACCGCGCTCGGGGACACCCTCACCGGCTGGGCGCTGGGGCTGTCCATCGCGGTGACGGCCGGGATCCTCGCCGGGGTCGTGATCTCGGTCGTGCCCCTGCTGCGCGAACTCACCGCGTCCACCATCGAGTTCCTGCGCCCGATCCCCTCGGTCGCCCTGATCCCGCTCGCGGTGCTGCTGTACGGCACGCAACTGCGCTCGGTGCTCCTGCTGGTCGTCTACGCCTCCTTCTGGCAGGTGCTGATCCAGGTCCTGTACGGCGTGCGGGACGTCGACCCGGTCGCGGAGGAGACGGCGCGGTCGTACGGCCTCGGCACCTGGGCGCGGATCCGGTACGTGCTGTGGCCGACCGCGCTGCCGTACGTCATGACCGGTGTCCGCTTGGCCGCGGCCGTCGCGCTGATCCTCGCCATCACCGCCGAACTCGTCATCGGGGCACCGGGGTTGGGCGCGCGCATCGCCGTCGCGCAGACCTCGCAGGCGGTGCCCGAGATGTACGCGCTGATCGTGGTGACCGGGCTGCTCGGACTGCTGGTCAACATGGGCGCCCGGGCGGTGGAGCGGCGGGCGCTGGCCTGGCACCAGTCGGTGCGCGGGGAGGTGACGGTGTGAGCCGTGCCCTCGTGCGGCTGCTGTACGCCCTCGCCCTGCCGGCCGTGCTCGTGGCGGTCTGGTGGCTGGCGTCCGCGGACAGCACGAACCCGTACTGGCCGCCCCTGCGGACCGTCCTGGATGCCTTCCCGGACGTCTGGACGTCCGACCGACTGCGCGCGGACGTGGTGCCGAGCCTGCTGCGGCTGACGGGTGGCTACGTCACGGCGGCCGTGGTCGGGGTCGCGCTGGGCACGGTCATCGGCTCGTACCGGGGGGTGCGCGCGGTGTGCGAACCGGTCCTGGAGTTCCTGCGCGCGGTGCCGCCGCCCGTCCTGGTCCCGGTCATCATGCTGTTCGCGGGCATCGGCGACACCATGAAGGTCGTGGTGATCGCGAGCGGTTGTGTGTGGCCGGTCCTGCTCAACACGGTCGAGGGCGTACGGGCGGTGGACCCGGTGATGGCGGAGACGGCCCGCTCCTACGGGGTGACGGGCCTCGCACGGCTGCGGAAGGTGGTCCTGCCGTCGGCGGGCCCGCAGGTCTTCGCGGGGCTGCGGCAGGCGCTGTCGGTCGGGATCATCCTGATGGTCATCAGCGAGATGTTCGCCGCCGGCAACGGTCTCGGCTTCACCGTCGTGCAGTTCCAGCGGGGCTTCGCCGTCCCCGAGATGTGGACCGGGATCCTGGTGCTCGGCCTGCTGGGCTTCCTCCTCTCGGTCCTCTTCCAGCTGTTCGAGCGGCGGATGCTCGGCTGGTACCACGGTCTGCGCGCCGCCGGCCGGCGGCCCGGGGGGCGCTCGTGAAGGGGCGGGGCTGATGGGGGACGGGATGCTTGAGGTGCGCGGCCTGAAGAAGGTGTACGAGGGGTCCGGGCGGCGCGTGGAGGCGGTGCGCGACCTGACCTTCACCGTGGGCGCCGGTGAACTCGTCTGTCTCGTCGGCCCGTCGGGCTGTGGCAAGACGACCCTGTTGAAGTGCGTGGGCGGTCTGCTCCCGCCGACGGCGGGCGACGTGCTCCTCCAGGGGCGCAGGGTGACCGGTCCGCCGCCGGGAATGGCGTTCGTGTTCCAGGAGTACGGGCGCAGCCTGTTCCCCTGGATGCGGGTGGGCGAGAACGTCGAACTCCCGCTGAGGCAGAAGGGCTTGGGGCGGTCGCGACGGCGCGGACTGGTCGACGAGGCCCTGCGCTCCGTCGGCCTGGCGGACGCCGCCGGGGCCTATCCGTGGCAGCTCTCGGGCGGGATGCAGCAACGTGTCGCGATCGCACGGGCGTTGGCGTACGAGCCCGACGTGCTGCTGATGGACGAGCCGTTCGCGGCGGTGGACGCGCAGACCCGCGCCGATCTGGAGGACCTCGTCCGGGGGCTGTGGCGGGAGCGCGGGATCACGATCCTGTTCGTCACCCATGACATCGACGAGGCGGTCTACCTCGGTGAGCGGGTGGTCGTCCTGTCCGCCTCCCCGACCGTCGTGCAGGAGCAGCTGGAGGTCGATCTCCCCGTCGAACGCGATCAGTTGACCACGCGCGTGGCCCCGCGTTTCGCCGAGCTGCGGACCCGGGTGTACCAGCAGATCCAGGCGGCGAAGCGGACAGCCGGCACGGAGAAGACGGGTACGGGCGCCCCCGCCGACCAGGCGCCGTCGGCGACCTGAACGCCGACGGTGCCCGGTCAGGCCTCGGGGGCGGGAACCACGCTGAGGTGACCCGCGGTCCGGCGGACCCGGCGCGGTCGGCGCGGCGCGGGCGCGGGCCTGCGGGACTCGCGCAGGACCATGGTCAGCCGCGTGTAGTCCATCTCCCGCAGGGCTCTCGGGGTCTCGTCGACGATGCGGCAGTCGGTGGCGCCCCAGCGCGGGTCGGGGTGCAGCACGGGACGGACCGCGCCGTCCGGTTCCACGGCCCCCTCGCCGACCGCGCGGATCCAGTGCGGCAGGCCGTGCCGGTAGGCGGCCTCCATGATCGGGTCCTGGGCGATCTCCCGGCGGATCGCCTGGAGTCCGTGGTCGTGGCCGTGTCGCTCCACGGCGGCCGCGAAGTGCGCCAGCATCGGCAGGCACCAGCTCGGCTCGTGGTCGCCGAGGACCGTGGCCGCGTCCGGGTGGAACAGCACGAACCTCAGGAAGTTGTCGCCCGGCATGGCCGTCGGGTGCGGGCCCACCCCGCCGAAGAGTGACGCGAAAGCGGTGTTGGCCAGTACGACGTCCCAGCGGTGGTCGAGCACGACGGAAGGGAAGGGGACGGCTTCCACAAGCGCGGCGTAGTCCTGGAGATACGCCTGGGCTTCGAGCTTCTCGGGGACGGGCCGCGGTGCCGGCCGCTGCCCTCCTGCCTGATATGCCATCGGGAGGTCACCCCTCTTGCCTGATGCGGCCTTACGCGGCGCCCCGATCCTGATGCCGGGACGCGAGTCGTGTCAACTATCGTGGCATTCCACGCCCGTTGACGGCTGAAATTGGCCACAGTTGTGGCGAGACCTGGATGTGAGTTCGAACCACCCGCTAGTCTCCCGGCAGTTCACGGCGCACGTCCGTGCCCGTGAGGGGGCTGGGAGAGACGTAGGAGACCTGTCGGTGACGGATGGCTACGAGGTACCGGGCGCCACGGCGACGGTTTCGCTGTCCGCCGTCGTCGCCCGTGTCGCGGCACTCGCGGACCGGCTCGGCGTCCCGCACGCGGAGGTCTTCGACACCCGTCGGCTGTCCGTCGCCTGCGGTGTGCCCGAGTCCGTGGTCAAGGCGCTGCTGAGCGGCCGGCCCGAGGGCGAGCCGGACGTTCAGGCCCGCTTCCTGCAACGCCTCGACCTGCTGCGCCGCACCCGGCTCAAACCCAACGGGCGCAAGTACACCCAGCAGGAGATCGCCGACGGCGCGGGCATGTCCCGGCAGCAGGCCGGCGCCCTCCTCAACGGCGACCGCCGGCCCACCATGGAGCACTGCGACGCACTCCAGCGCTTCTTCCGCGTGCACGCCGGTTTCCTCACCGCCGAGGACCCCGAGGCGCTCGCGGGCGCCCTCCAGCGCACCGAGCAGGAGCTGCTGCAGAAACTCGCCGACCGGGAGCGGGCGGCGGCCGCGGCCGCCGCGGACCCCCTGGAGCGACTGCTGCAGGACCACGGCGTGCGCCAAATCGCCTGGCGGGCCGCGCAACTGCCCACCGACCAGCACCGCGACAAGGTCGCCGAGTGGCTGGACATGCTCCTGGAGAGCGTCAAGCGGCCCGAGTCGTGAGCCTGGGGAGGACTGTGGGCATGGGTAGGGAAATGCGGCGTCTGTGCGGCGAGCTGGTCTCGGAGCTGACCGTCCCGGCCCCGGCTCCGCCCGCCGACCTGTACGCCGCGCTGTGCGACGCGATGAGCCGGCGCCGCGGCCGCCCCGTCCACTTCCGTACGGCCGCCTTCCCGCCCGGCACCGCCAGCGGGCTGTGGGTCGACATGGCCGACCAGGACCTCGTCGTCGTCGAGGAACGCACCGCACCCGACCATCAGTTGGTGATCCTCGGCCACGAACTGTGGCACATGAAGGCCGGCCACTGCGGCCACCGCATCGAGGGCGCCAGGGTCGCGGCCCGCCTCCTTGAAGACGGCGCCGACCTCGGCCCCACCGTCCTCAAGGTCGCCGCCCGCACCCACTTCGACCTCGCCGACGAACAGGAGGCCGAGAGCTTCGGCCTGCTGCTCGCCAGCAAGTGCAGGGGGTGGCTGGCGGGGTCGTCGTTGCGGGGGCCGGTGCAGAGGGACGATCTGGCGGGGCGGATCGAGGCCTCGTTGGGGTACGTGGGGCTGTAGCCGGGGCTTGTTCGCCGGTGGGCCGCGCCTCTCGCCACAGCCGTGGGGGTGAGGCGCGTAACCCCCAGGTCGAGCGGGTGCTTCGGAGAGGTTCGACCTCCGCTGAGTGGGCGAACGGATGTGGAGCGGGACCCGATTGTCAGTGGTGGAAGGCAAGCTGGGGGTGCGCCGCCGTACGGGGGCGTACGCGCCCTCGGGCGCGTGGGAGACGACACGGGGAGAGGCGACCGATGCGCACTGCCGTACTGACCGACCGTGAGCGCACCGCCGTACAGGCCTACCTGCGACTGCTGCACACCGTGCGGGCCGCTTTCGACGACGCGTCCGCCCCGCCGGACTGCCCGCGACCACCCGTCGTCCCGCCCACGGTCCTCGCCGAGGCGGAGCGGGCTCTTCAGGACGCGGGCCTCACGGGCAACGAGGAGGCGTTCTTCCGGCTGTTGCAGGACTGGTGCCCGGAGGCGTGAAGCCAGACCTGCGTGCCCGTGCCGCACACACCGCGGCGCGGGCCCGCAGGGCGGACGGCGGGTGGTCCAAGAGCAGCAACACGAACAGAGGGGAAAGACCTCCATGTTTCAGCAACCAGACCTGGCGCTGACGCGGCCCTGTCCTGGGCACGGTGGTCCGGGCAGGCCGCTGGTTTCGTGGATCCCGGGCCGCCGACCCCGAGCGGCGGGGCAAGCGCCGCGTGATCCTTGAACACATTGAGGCGAATGGCGACTTCGGTGAGTCGTGGAAGCATGGGCTCGGCGACTCAAGCCGTCGACGACGACACCGGTGGGCGGTGGGTTACTGCTTTGTCGGCCGGCACCAGGGCCTGGCACACGCATCTTTGTGGACAGTCCGCCGGGGGACCGGCCGATGGTGGCGTGGTCTGCGAGTTCGCCGTCCGTGAGTAACTACAACAGCCAACACCGGGCCCGAGCCGCGCCCGGCGCTCTCAGCAATTTGCGCTGTAGCGGATGCACCCGGGGGCGGGGCGTGGTGGTGATCCCACTGGTGCCGCACGACCGTCAGCACCCCGCCGGCGAGGAGAGCCACCAGCAGGTGTGCGATCACGGTCCAGCGGGCACGGAAGATTCCGGCGAGAACTGCCAAGATGAGTACGGCGACCAGCAGCACCCGCACCCGACCGATGTGAGCGAGCTCGGCCGCGTCGATCCGGGCCTGGTCGCCCTGCGCTGCCCATACCTCCAAGCCGTGGCCGAACATCCAGTCCAGCACGAGCCACGCGGTCTCCAGCAGGAACAGCGGGATCGCGAGGGCAAGGTCCACGCCCCGGCGTGTTCGGTGCGACCAGGGGCGCCGGCGTTTCGGCGCTGGAAGGGTGTTCGTCACGGCTGAAGGGTGTCGAGCCTGGTGGTGATGCGCATGAGTACGCGTACTCAGCTCTGGACCCGGCGCCAGGGGACAGGAGACGACGTTGGCGTCCCGGTCTCTGCTGGAGGGCCCGGCACCTGTCGCCACCGGGTTTGCCGGCCTGCCTCGGAAGCAGAGCAGGGTCGGGCACGGGGTGGCCGGGCGGCCGCGTTGAGTTCGACCCGATGAGCCTCCTCCGACCGCCTGTTGCGAGTGCGTGGAGGACACGATGCGCATCTGCGCGACCGTGACGTGGGCCTGGCGCCGATGATCAGCCGCGGTTATCCGGCGCTGCCAGAGACCGCTCGGAACAGCTCACGGGCCCGTACGCAGAACTCTTCGACGTCCGCGGGATTCGGCTCGTCACCGTCCGCCAGCATCCGGGCTTGGAGCTGCTCTGAGCGCAGCCCGCCGTAGCGGGCCCTCACCTCGGCGGTCACGGGCTGGACCGCGATGTGCAGGTGCTTGCGCCCGTCGCGGCCGTGCGACCACAGACATACGTAGGTCTGCTCGGGTCGGCACAGCGTCTCCACGACACGAGCGGTATCGCGCAACAGAGGACCGAGTTCCGCCATCGCTGTGTCGTCAAGCTCAGCGACAGCCACTACATGCTCCCGTGGACCGATGATCAAGGTGCCGAGATTCATCGGACCGACGACGTGGTTCACCACCCATGCCCCGGTCTCGTGCAGGACGCCTCCAGGCAGCTCCCTGCGCCCAGCGAGAAGGTCGCACCCAAGACACCCCGTCACATCCACGCGCATCAGCTTAGACAGAGCCGCAGCCACGGTGTCGGTGAAGCATGCTCGACCTCCGGCGGGGGCGTGGGTGCCGTGCTTGGAATCGGAAAACGAGTATTACCCCCACCCATCAGCGGCGAATCAGGCATCTCGCGGGCTGTACGAGCATGCCGGAATGACCTTGCTGTGGAACCGCCTCCGGGACGACGTGGATGACCGGCCCACAGTCGTCCTTGCTCAACCCCGGGCCCGCGCCGCCCGCACCGCGCGTACGCGCAGCGCCAGGGCGCCCGGTACGAGTACGCCGAGCAGGCCCAACGTGGCGCAGAACAGGACGACTTGGGCCAGCGACTCCCCGGGCACGATGGAGCCGGAGTCCACACCGTACGGTGCCAGCCGTCGCGACAGCACCGACAGGAAGACGCCCAGCACAGCGCCCGCGGTGAGAACACCGCCGACCACGACCACCACCGACTCCCAGAAGAGGATGCGTAGCATCTGCGCCCCGGTGGCGCCGGTCAGCCGCAGTACGGCGAACTCTCCACGGCGTTGCCGGGTTGCCAGGAGCAGGGAGTTGAGGATGCCGACGGCCGAGAAGACGATCAGCGGCGCCATCAGCACGCGCGTTCCCACCTCGTTCCGACGCTGTTGTTCGCGAAGGGCGGCGACGTCGAGGCTGCCGTCCTCCACTTGCCCTGACTTTGGCGACGTGCCCGTGGACGACGTGGCCGGAGACGGTGCCGGAGAGGCTGTGGTGACGGACGTGTCCTTGGCGACCCGGCTCTTTGTGATCGCGTCCGACGCCGCGCCACTGCACAACAGCGCCGCGCTGAGCCCCACCGCGATGAGCAGGGGACCGGACATGGCCGCCACCCGCCGTACCGCGTGCACGCTGTTCACGGCTGCCAGGTGCCCGGAGTAACGGGAGAGGAGGAGCCCCGGCAGTGCACCCGGCACGACCAGCGGGCGTACCAGGAGCGGAGCCAGCAGCCAGGCCGACAGGAGCAAAAACAGACACAGCCCCATGGCGCCGTTGACGGCGTGGCTCGCACCGGCCTTGTGCTCGTAGCGCTGCCAGACGGCCCCGGCGAGGGCCAGGGTGAGCACGGCCGTGACCAGGCGGCCGACCGGCATGGCGCGGCGCTCGATCTCCGCCTCGCGCAGGCCGGCGAGCGCGGACGTGCGTGTGGGCCGGTACACCGCGGCGAGTGCGGCGAGTACGGTGACCGCCGCGGTGCTCAGCACGCCGACGGCGAAGCCCTGCGGGGAGAACCCCGCCTCGGGGCCGGGCGGGAAGACCTTGTTGGCGATGAGCCAGCGCAGGGCGGGGCCGGCGCAGGCGCTGCCGGCGACGGCCCCCGCGACACCGCCCGCCAGCGCGATCACCAAGGTCTCCGCGACGATCTCGGTCCGTATCTGGGCCGGCGTCGCCCCGATCGTGCGCAGTACGCCGATCTCGCGTCGACGCTGGTGGACGACGAGCGACAGGGTGTTGCCGACCAGCAGCAGGGCCGTCAGCCCGGAGGTGCTGCCGACCAGGCCCGTCAGGGACTCGGCGGTCTGCACCGGCCCGTGCCCGAGCCCGGCCCGCTTGACACGGTCCACGATCGTGGCGAGCGCCGTGAAGAACGCGGACGCCATGACCACAACGAGCAGCGAACCCGCGTACTGTCCCAGGCGCGACCGGCAGGAGTTGAGGACGAGAGAGAAACTCAGCCGTCGCCCAGCTGCTGTCGGTCAGTCAGGCCGCCGTGTCGAAACACATCGGGAACATCTTCGACAAGCTGGAGCTGCACTCCAGCGACGCGGACCACCGGCGAGTGCTCGCGGTCCTGGCCTACCTGCGGCGTTAGGGCCCGGCTGGGGTTCGTCGAACTGCGCCCGGTGCAACGACATATGTCGGTGCGCCACCACCAGTGCCGTCCGGCCGGCCATGGACCGGATCAGGTCCCGGATCAGGGTCCGCTGCGCCTGAGCCCCGAGGCCGTATGAGTGGTGGCTTCGTCCAGCACGAGACAGCGCCGGGTGCCGCCCGGAGGCACGGGCCGCCCTGCAGTACGCCTGTCACTCGTCGCCGACTTGGGAGATACGGTCGTCGCCGAGCCGGTGCTGGACATCCTGGAGCAGTACCCGCAGCAGTTCGGTGAGCTGGTGCTGCTGCTCGCCCGTCAGGCCGCCGATCAGCTCGGCCTCCCGGCCCAGAACCTGGTCGACAGTGGTCTCGATCAGGTCGTGCCCGGCCTGGGTCAGGGAGACCAGGACCGTGCGCGGCCGCCCTTCCCCGGGCCGGCGGGTGACGAGCCCGTCGCTTTCGGCGCGGGCGACGCGCTGCGAGATGGCGCCCGCGGTGACCAGTGACCGCCGGCCGAGTTCGCGTGTGCTCAGCGTGTACGGCTTGCCGCTCCGCCGCAGAACACTCAGCAGGTCGAGGGTCGCGGCATCGACCCCGGCCCGCGTGAGGACCCGACGCCGGTCGTCGCCGAGCAGCTTCGCCAGCCGCCAGATGGGCGTGACGATCCCGATCGACGCGACGGGCGTGCCGGGCCGCTCGCGCTCCCAGGCGGCCGCGATGTCCTGCACGGGGTAGGTGGACGCGCCGTCCGTCGGGTAGCTCATGCCCTTCGGCGTGAGGGGTTCACTTGCCATGCCGGCCCTCTCCAGTGTTACGTTTAGACCTAAATTTAGACCTGAATCTAGGAGTTCATCGTATGTCACGCACCATCCTGGTCACCGGCGGCGGCACGGGCATCGGCCGCGCCATCGCCCGTCACTTCGCCGACCAGAACGACACCGTCATCGTCACCGGCCGTCGCCCCGGCCCCCTTGACGAGCTCGCGGCTGAAACCGGCGTCCGTCCCCTGACCTGCGACCACACCGACCCGGAGGCCCTCCTGCGGCTCGTGGCCGAACTTCCCGAGCGGGTCGACGTACTGGTCAACAACGCGGGCGGCAACATCGTCTTCGACGCCGACGGCAAGACCGATCTCGCCGCCTACGCCCGCGACTTCCGCGCCAATCTCGACGCGAACCTCGTCAGCGCCGTCCTCACCACCAAGGCCCTCGACGACCGCCTCGCCCCGGGTGGCGCGGTGGTACACATCGGCTCCATCGCGGCCGACCAGGGAGCCGACTCGTACGGCGCGTCCAAGGCGGGCCTCGCCACCTGGAACTTGAGCCTTGCCGACCTCCTCGGACCCCGCGACATCACCGCCAACGTGGTTTCGCCGGGCTACATCACCGACACCGAGTTCTTCCGCGACCAGCTCTCCGACGAACGCCGCGCCACCCTGATAGCCGCTACCGCCACCGGCCGCCCCGGCACCCCGGCCGACATCGCCGGCGCGGTCGCCTTCCTCGCCTCTCCAGCCGCCCGCCACATCACGGGCCAGGTCCTGAACATCAACGGCGGCGCCCGCAAAACCCGATAGCCGTACCGCCGGTGGTGGCTTCGCGACGCCCCAACGCGCATGAAACCGGCACGTGGAACCGTGCCCGCATGCGCAAGGGACGTCCCCCTCCGGGGCACCGACATCGGCGGTGCCCCGGAACGTACCGGCGGGCGGCAACACTTTGGCCCTTGGCGGCCACCTGCCCCGGCACGGACTCACGCCGTATCCGGCAGGTCCATCAGCGCGAGCTTGGCCGGGTCGATCACGACCGTGATGTCGGTGATCCGGCCGTCGACGACGCTGAACGCGACGACCGAGAGCGGAGTGCCGTCCTCGCGCCAGGAGATGATCCCTGGGAGGCCGTTGACGAGCACCGCCCGCCCCTCTGCGGCTGCCCTGGCGGACAGTTGCGCGCCGGCTGCGACCTTGGAGGCGCCGAGGGTGACGACCGCGCCGGACGGGGTGTCGACGGTCAGTTTCACCTCGGGGTCCAGTACCCGCAGCAACTCCTCGAAGTCGCCGCGGCGAGCCGCCGCCAGGAAGGCCTGGACCACCTCTCGCCGCTCCCGTCCGACGCCGTTCGTCCGCTCGATCGCCTGCACCTTCCTGCGGGCGCGGCTGGCGAGCATCTTGGTGGCGGCGGTGGACTTGCCGAGGATCTGGCCGATCTCGTCGAACGGCACCGCGAACAGGTCGTGCAGCACGAACGCCAGCCGCTCGCTCGGCCGTAGCGACTCCAGGACGACGAGCAGCGCGAGCCCGACCGAGTCGGCGAGCACTGCGTCGTCCTGGGGATCAGGACCGTCGTCGAGCGTCACCACGAGCTCGGACAGGCGGTCGTCGTAGGACACCTCCGGGCGGGCCCGGCGCGATCGCAGGACATCGAGGCTGATCCGGCCGACCACCGTGGTCAGCCAGCCGGCGAGGTTGTGGATGGTCGCCGCGTCCTGGCGGGACAGGCGCAGCCAGGCCTCCTGGACCACGTCCTCGGCGTCGGCGTGCGATCCGAGCATGCGGTGGGCGACCGCGCGCAGCCGGTCACGCTGGGCCTCGAACACCTCGGCCATCGGGTCCGCCGGACTGTTGTCGGACATGTTGTTACCTTCCTCGGCGCTGCTCCGTCGTGGGTGATGACGGGCCCGAAGGGGCTCAGGTAACCGATGAAGGAGCAACACCGATGCAGGCACGTATGAACGGCCCGGCGAGCCCCGACGTGATCACAGCGATCCAGCACCTCTACAAGGCGATTCACGCCGGGGGCGTGGACAAGCACCTGCTGTCGCTGGTCCATCTGCGTACCAGTCAGATCAACGGCTGCAGCCCGTGCGTTTTCGCCTCGACCGAGTCGGCGCGGAAGGCCGGTGAGACGGACGAGCGGCTGCACAACGTGGTCGCGTGGCGCGAGACGCCCTTCTACACCGAGGAGGAGCGGGCGGCCCTCGCCCTGACCGAGGCCGCCACCCGGCTCCAGGACGGCGCACCGGGCGTGACCGACGAGATCTGGGACGCCGCCGCCGACCACTTCAGCGAGGAGCAGCTGAGCGCGATCATCCTGGAGATCGCGATGACCAACTTCTTCAACCGGATCAACCGCACGACCCGGGAGCAGGCCGGCAAGACCTGGTGAGCACCACCGCCGCGCCAAGCGGCCACCGACGGAGTACCGCCGGCCGACCGACCGCCACGGTGGTCACTGTCGGGCTCCACCCCGCGCTCACCCCCGTCCAGCGACAAGGCCGGGCCGCCCAGTCCGGCGGAGGCGCGCCGCAAGGGGGGGCCAGTTCCGGGGGCGGTGACCGCTGGTGCCGGTCAGGGCGAGCTCCGGGGGCGGGGCTCGGGCCGGCGCCGGGTGGCGTGGAGGGAGCCGAGCAGGCCCAGGGCCTGGGCGCTGGGGCTGCCCGGTTCGGCGTGGTAGACGACGAGTTGCTGGCCGGGCGCGTCGCGTACGTCGAAGGCCTGGTAGGTGAGGGTGAGGGGACCGACGTCCGGGTGGCGCAGATGTTTGGCGTCCTGCGTCTTGCCGCGCACGGTGTGGGCGTTCCAGAGCCGGGTGAACGTGGCGCTGTGCTCGGTGAGGGTGCGGACCAGCGCGCGCAGCCGCGGGGCGTTCGGGTCGAAGCCCGCCGCGTGGCGCAGGTTGGCGACGGTGGCCTGAGCCGCCCGGTCCCAGTCCGTGTAGAAGTGCCGGCCCGCGGGGTCGAGGAACGTCATGCGCGCCAGGTTGTCCGCCGGGTCGAACGGGGCGTAGAGGGCGTCGGCCAGGGCGTTGGTGGCGAGGATGTCCAGGGTCCGGTCGAGGACGAACGCGGGGGTGTTCGGGTAGCCGTCCATCAGTTGGCGCAGTGCGGGACTGACCCGCTCGGCGGTGTGCGCGGCGAGCTGGTCGCCCGGTGCGGCCCCGGCCAGTCGGTACAGGTGCGCGCGGGCGTCGTCGCCGAGCCGCAGCGCGCGGGTGAGGGCGTCGAGCACCTGGGGCGAGGGGTTGCGCTCGCGCCCCTGTTCCAGGCGGGCGTAGTAGTCGGTGTTCACTCCGCTCAGGACGGCGACCTCCTCGCGGCGCAGTCCGGCGACCTTGCGGGTCCCGTAGGTCGCCATGCCGACGTCCTCCGGCCCCAGGTCGGCGCGGCATGCGCGGAGGAAGTCGCCCAGGTGGTTGTCGGCCGTGCGTTCAGGCATGCGTACAGGGTAGGCGGGTGCCCCGGCGCTCTGCCTGGGTGTGCCGCACCCAGGCAGAGCGCACCCTGGGCGATGGCCGCCTGCCCGCCCATCCTCGGTGGGGCGCGACCAACGCGAAGGAAGCGCGCTGATCGAGAAGTACCGAGGAGAGGAGCCCGCCATGCCCGGGATCGCCGGAGACGACCGGCAGGCCGCCGAGTTCGCCGGGAAGGTCGCCGTCGTCACAGGGGGCGCGCGGGGCGTGGGCAGGGAGACGGTGGCGCTCCTGAACGCCCGCGGCGCCCATGTAGTCGCCGTCGACGTGCGCCCGGAGACCGAGACCCTGCCGGACGAGATTCCCGGCGTCCTGCCGGTGACCGGTGACGTGACGCGGGAGGAGACCGCCGCCCGGGCCGTGCAGCGGGCCGTCGACGCCTTCGGCGGGCTGGACATCCTGGTGAACAACGCCGGGCGTACCTTGAACAAGCCCGTCACCGACACCACCGCCGAGGACTGGGACGCGGTGATGGCGGTCAACGCCCGCGGCTCCTTCTTCTTCGCCCGCGAGGCCTTCCGGGCCATGAGGGCCCGCGGCGGCGGAGCCATCGTCAGCACCGGCTCCTACACGTGCACCGTCGCCCTGCCCGAGGGCGCCGCCTACAGCGCGTCCAAGGGCGCACTGGCGCAGCTGACCAAGGTGCTCGCCGTCGAGGGCGGGCCCCTGGGAATCCGCGCCAACCTCGTCGCCGCGGGCGTGATCGAGACCGACTTCCTCGACACGTTCCGCTCCGACAGCCGCGCGTACCTGGCGTCCTTCGCCGACGCACAGCCCCTGGGCCGGGTGGCACAGCCCGCGGAGATCGCCGAGGTCCTTTGCTTTCTCGCGTCACCGCGCTCCAGCTTCGTCACGGGAGCGGTGGTCGCCGCCGACGGCGGCTTCACCGCGCTCTGATCCGGTCGGGAGACCGAACACACCAGCACCAGACAGGGAATCGAGGGGATTACCACCATGGCGGGACGCCTGACAGGAAAGACAGCGCTGATCACGGGCGCGACGGGCGGCATCGGGCGGGCCACGGCGGAGCTGTTCGCCCGCGAAGGAGCACGTCTCATGGTCACCGATGCCTCCGCCGGCGCTGCGGCGGACCTCGCGGCACGGCTGGAGAGCGGTGGCGCCGAGGCAATGGGCATCGGCCTGGACGTGTCGTCGGCACAGCAGTGGAGCGAGGCCGTCGCCCAGGTCGAGCAGCGCTTCGGGGGGCTGGACGTGCTGGTGAACATCGCGGGCATCGTGGACTGGCCCGGCGTCGAGGACACCGATCCGCAGGCGTGGGACCGGGTGATCGCGGTCAACCAGACAGGCACCTGGCTGGGCATGAAGACGGCCATGCCGCTGCTGCGCGCCAGCGGCAACGGCTCGGTGGTCAACACCTCGTCCGTCCTGGGGCTGATCGGCAGCGGGGCCGCCGCCGCGTACCAGGCGTCCAAGGGAGCGGTACGCCTGCTGACCAAGACCGCCGCGGTGGAGTACGCGACTCGGGGGGTGCGCGTGAACTCCGTGCACCCGGGGGTCATCGCCACTCCCATGATCCAGGAGATCCTCGACGAGGAGGGGGACCAGCAGTCCGACATCCTACGGACCCCGATGCGGCGCGCCGGCCGCCCCGAGGAGATCGCCCCCACGATGCTGTTCCTGGCCTGCGACGAGTCCTCGTTCGTCACCGGGGCGGAGTTCGTCGTCGACGGCGGGCTCACCGCACACTGACCCACCGGCTCCCTCGCAGCGCTGGGCGCGAGAGCCCCCCGCGGGGTGCCGGCGGACGCGGTGACGAAGCGGATACGCGCTGCACGGCCCGCGGTGTACCTGTCCGAGGCCGGCGAGGGGGTGCTGCTCGCCCTGCGGTGCACGGGCGGTTCGCCCGCCGGGCTGCCGACGGCACCTTCGACAGGCTCCTGGCCGCGGCTCAGGGGCCTGCGGAGGTGGACTGGCCGGCGGCGCTGGACTCCACCGTCGTGCGGGCCCATCAGCACACCGCCGCCAAAGGAGGCTCGAGGAGCGCTCGGACGCTCCCGCGGGTGGGTTGACCGGCAAGACACAGCTGGCCTGCGACGGGCGGTGCCGGCCGCTCGCCTTCACTGTCACGGCCGGCACCCGTAACGACTGCACGCAGGCCGATGCTGTCATCGACGTGATCCGCGTCGCCCGGCCCGGGCCGGGACGGCCCCGAAGGCGGCCCGACCGGGTCGTGGCCGACAAGGGCTACTCAGCCCTCTCGTTCCGTGCCTCCCTGCGCAGACGTGGGATCAAGGCGACCATTCCCGAGCGTGTCGGCCAACTCGCGGGCCGGGCCGGGCCGGGCAGGGCAGAGCAGGGCACGGCGAACGCCGGTGCGGCTTCGACAAGGCCGCCGACCGGCGCCGCAACGTCGTCGAACGCTGCTTCCACCGCCTCAGGCAGTGGCGAGGCATCGCTACCCGCTCGATGCATGATCGGAGAAACAGTCCCTCGCTAGGGGACGTGGGGAACCGTCACCGCCGTGGCCACCAGGCCTCGTTGCACCGTCCAGCGGCCGTCGAAGTGGTCTAGGCGGTGGCCGTCGACCACGGGGCCGGGGACGAGGAGGTGGGCGCGAAAGCCGCCGCTGAGGTGTTCGCCGGGGTCGGCGTAGAGGTCGAGCTCGGCCTCGGTGAACTCCAGCCACAGGCCGGTGAGGGGGAACCACGCCTTGTAGACGGACTCCTTGGCGCTGAACAGGAGCCGGTCCCAGTGGATCTCGGGACGCTCCGTGGACAGGCGCTCCAGCCGCTCCGTCTCCGCGGGCAGGGACACGGCGGGCAGGACGCCCGTGGGCAGCTCCTGGTGGGGTTCCGCGTCGATGCCGAGGGAGGCGAGGTCGGTGGCGCGGGCCAGGGTGGCGGCGCCGTAGCCGTCGCAGTGGGTCATGCTGCCGACCAGTCCGTCCGGCCAGCGCGGCGCGCCCCGCTCCCCCGGCAGCACGGGCTGTGGCGGCACGCCGAGCTTCTCCATGGCGCGGCGGGCGCAGGCGCGGACGACGGCGAACTCGCGGCGCCGCTTGGCGACGGCCCGCACCACGAGCGCCGCCTCCTGCGGATGCAGCCCGCTCTCGGCCTCGTCGGCCCCCTCGTCGCCGTAGGTCTCCACGGCGACCACCGCCTGCGGCAGCAGCTCCTCGATCACTGGTCCGCGTCCTCCCTCGGCAGAATGCGCCGGAGTCGCCCCGGGGGCTGCGGGCGCCCCCGCCACTCGCGCGGGTAGCCCACCGACACCTCCTCGAAGCGGACGCCCTCGTGCCAGGTGGTCCGCGGGATGTGCAGATGGCCGTAGACCATGGTGGCGACGCGGAACCGGTGGTGCCAGTCGGCGGTCAGCCGGGTGCCGCACCACATGGCGAACTCGGGGTGCCACAGGACGTCGGTGGGGTGCCGGTCCAGCGGGTAGTGGTTGACGAGGACCGTGGGCAGGTCGTCCGGCAGTTCGGCGAGCCGGCGTTCGGTCTCGGCGACCCGCGCCAGGCACCAGGCCTCGCGCGTCGGGTAGGGGTCGGGGTGGAGCAGGTACTCGTCGTTGCAGACGATCCCGGTCCCGTGGGCGTACGCCAGCCCCTCCTCCTTCGTCGCGCAGCCGTCCGGCAGGAACGAGTAGTCGTACAGCAGGAACAGCGGGGCGACGGCGACCGGGCCGCCGGGGCCCTCCCAGACGGGGTACGGGTCCTCCGGCGTCAGCACGCCCAGGTCGCGGCAGAGGGCGACCAGGTGCTCGTAGCGGGCGACCCCGCGCAGCGTGACCGGGTCCTTCGGGTGGGTCCACAGCTCGTGGTTGCCGGGCGCCCACACGACCTGGCGGAAGCGGCTCGCCAGCGTCTTCAGCGCCCAGGAGATGTCGGCCACGTTCTCCGAGACGTCGCCGGCCACGAGGAGCCAGTCGTCGTCCGTCTCGGGGCGCATCGCCTCGACGAGGGCGCGGTTCTCGGGGTACCCGATGTGCAGGTCACTGATGGCCAGCAGCTGTCCGGCACCACCGGCCGTCGACGTCACCTCTCGCCCCCTCACGAGCACACGAATGGGTCCACGAGAACACATTCGAAGTCGGCGGGCAAGGGCGACCCGCCGTCGTGGATCCGCGGCGAGAGGCGGCGCCGGGCCGGCCTCGGATCGGCGCGGCTCGGACCGGCGGATCACCGGTGCCGCCGCGCGCCCGCGTTCATGATCGGGAAATCCGTAACACTCGCGTTGCACGAGAGGGCCTCGGGAAGCCGTATGATCGCCCCAAACACCACCGCATTCGCTTCCCTTCAACAGGGTCGGTTTGGTGTCCCTTCCTATACCCCTGGCCGGGCACGGCCTTGCTTCGCCGTGCCCGCACACCCCCGAAAGGCGGCCTGCATGCTCTCTCGCGTACGCGTCTGGCTCAACCGCACGTACGCGGAGAACGTGTTCTTCATGGATCAGCTGCGACGAAATCCCAGCGATCGGGCCGTCGAGATCCACGCCACGCACGGCGACGCCGACTCCCCGGTGCTGGCCGCCGCCGACACCGCCGAGCTGGAGCCGGAGGGCCTGTCCCCCGCCGCGTACGTCGAGTTCGCGCTCGACCAGTGCCAGCGCCGCGGCATCGACGTGTTCGTGCCCCGGCTGCACCAGGCGGCGATCGTCGCGCACCGCGCCGACTTCGCGGCGGTCGGCACGGCGCTGCTGGCGCCGCCGCCGGAGGCCGTGGCCGTCTTCCATGACAAGGTGATCGCCTACGAGGCGGTCAAGGCGATCGGCGGGCCGGTGCCGCCGTGGTACCGGGTCCGTACCGCTGACGAACTCCTCGCCGCCGTCGAGGAGTTGGAGGCCGGCGGCCACAAGGCGTGCTTCAAGCCGGCGTCCGGCGCCGGCGGGGTGGGCTTCCGCGTCATCACGCGCGCCCCGTTCTCGCTCGCGCAGCTCAACGGGTTCCCGACCCCGTACGTGCAGTTGGACATGGTCGTCGAGGCGCTGCGGCAGGCCGACGAGCCGGTGGACTGGCTCGTGATGCCGCGTCTGGAGCAGCCGGAGGTATCCGTCGACTGCCTCACCGGCCCCGACAACCGTGTCCGCCTCGCCATCGGCCGTACCAAGAACGGCCGCCGTCGCGGTTTCACGCTCCACGAGCAGTGGCTGGAGCCGGCGCGGCGGATCGCCGAGGGGTTCGGGCTGCACTACCTGTCCAACATCCAGTTCCGTATGTACGGCGAGCAGCCGGTGCTGATGGATGTCAACACGCGTCCCGCGGGTGGGCTGCACCAGCTGTCGCTGTGCGGGGTCAACGCGCCGTGGGCCGCTGTGCAGTTGGCGCTCGGGGAGGACCCGGGGCAGGTCGCGCCGCCGTTCCTGGGGCAGGACTACACGGTGGTGTCGGGTCCGCGGCCGTTGCGGGCGGTGTCGATCCCCCAGCAGCGGGAGGTCGAGGCGGGGCCGTTGCTGCCGGCGCTGCCGGCGCCGGTGACGTCCATCGAGGCCGCGCAGGCCCTGCCGCTCTAGCTTTCCGGCCCGCCCGTCACCTGATCCGGTATGGACCAATTACGCTCTCAGACCTTGACAGCGCGATTGGTCCATACCAACTTTGTTGGCGCACCACTTTGCACCTCCGTGCAGCTCCCGAACACCCCCATTCCTTCAGGGAGATCGCGTGCGCACCAACATCCTCGGTCGTTCCAGACGCAGAATCCTTTCCTTGATCGGTGCGGCCGGCCTGGCCGTTGCCGGGGCCGTCGCCCTTCCCGGTACCGCTCAGGCGGCCAATGTGCTCAGCAACCCCGGCTTCGAATCGGGGGGCCTGTCCCCCCTGGTCGTGTACCGGAAATCTCGGCTCGGTCGTGTCCTCGCCCGTGCACGGGGGCTCCAAGGCCCTTGCCGGGGCGGTGAGTTCGAGTGACATCGCCAAGTGCGGTCAGACCGTCTCCGTCCGGCCCGACACCACGTACACCCTGAGCGGCTGGGTGCGGGGCAGCTACGTCTACCTCGGCGTGGACGGCGGCGCCTCCACATGGACGTCGTCGCCGTCGGCGTACAGCAGGCTGAGCGTGTCCTTCACGACCGGTGCCTCGCAGACCAGCGCCACCGTGTACGTCCACGGGTGGTACGCGCAGGGCACCTACCACGCCGACGACATCAGCCTCGACGGTCCCGGTGGCGGGTCCGACGGTCAGGCGCCGACGGCGCCCACGAACCTGCGCTCCACCGGCAAGACCTCCTCCAGCGTGTCCCTGGCGTGGAACGCCTCGACGGACAACGTCAGGGTGAGCGCGTACGACATCTTCAGCGGCTCCCAGCAGGTGCTCAGCGTCTCCGGCACCTCCGCCACGGTCAGCGGGCTCACGCCGAGCACGGGTCACACCTTCACGGTGAAGGCGCGGGACGCGGCCGGGAACAGGTCCGGGGCCTCCAACTCCGTGACCGTCACGACGGATGCGGGCAGCGGCGGCGGTACCGGGTTCAAGCAGGCCGCTCCCTACCTCTATCTCGGCTGGGGCGATCCGCCGAGCGCGACCTCGGTGATGAGCGCGACCGGGATCAAGTGGTACACGATGGCGTTCGTCCTCTCCTCCGGCGGCTGCACCCCGGCCTGGGACGGCAGCAGGCCGCTGACCGGCGGCAACGACCAGAGCGTCATCAACTCCATCCGTTCCGCGGGCGGTGACATCGTGCCGTCCGTCGGCGGCTGGAGCGGCAACAAGCTCGGGCCGAACTGCTCGACCGCACAGGCGCTGGCGGGTGCGTACCAGAAGGTGATCGACGCCTACGGGCTGAAGGCGATCGACGTCGACATCGAGAACACCGACGAGTTCGAGAACGCGACCGTCCAGGACCGGATCCTGAACGCCCTGAAGATCGTCAAGGCGAACAACCCGGGCCTGCGCACGATCCTGACCTTCGGCACCTCGACGACCGGGCCGACGTACTGGGGCAACCGGCTCATCGAGCAGGCCAAGGCGCTGAACGCTGACATCGACGTCTTCACGATCATGCCGTTCGACTTCGGCGGCGGCGCGGACATGTACGGCAACACCGTGAACGCGACGGAGGGCCTGAAGGCCAAGCTGAAGTCGACGTTCGGCTGGGGCGACACCACCGCCTACGCCCACATCGGCATCTCGGGCATGAACGGTCTCTCCGACCAGCAGGAACTCACCTCGACGGCGATCTGGACCCGGATCCGCGACTGGGCGAACAGTCACCACATCGCGCGGCTCGCCTTCTGGTCGGTCAACCGTGACCGGCCGTGCCCGGGCGGGGGCGTGACGAGCAACTGCTCCGGCATCAGCCAGAACACCTGGCAGTTCACGTCCGTCACGGCCGGCTTCACCGGCTGAACGCGCGAGGATCCCCGGCACCGTCGCGGTGCCGGGGATCCCGGTTGTCAGCCCCGCGCCGCGAGCGCCTCGCGCCACACCGGGCTGTCGACGTAGTGGTTGTCGAACCGCTCCGAGGAGTCCTTGATCTCCTGCGGGTCGGCCTCGCCGCGCATCACCCGGCCGAGGAGGCGCAGGTAGTCGAAGCGGTCCGCGCCCGGGGTGAAGACGAACAGCACGTCGGCCGTCGCGCCGGGCGCGGCGGCGAAGGCGTGCGGGGTGTGCGGCGGCACGAGCAGGAAGTCGCCCGCCTCCAGGACGGTGATCTCCTCGCCCACCAGGACCTGCAGCGATCCGTCGATCACGAAGAACAGTTCGGACGCCTTGGTGTGCAGGTGGGCCGGTGCGCCGACCGCGCCCTCGGCGAACGTCGACCGGTAACTGGTCAGTCGGCCGCCGGTGTTGCCGGAGTCCGCGAGGAGCGTCATCACGCTGCTGGGGTCACGTGTCGTCTCGGCCTCTGCGGCACGGGTGAGGACCGGCTCGAGGTTCGTGGTCTGCGTCGTCTGCGTCGTCATGTCTACGACTCTAGGCAGCCGGGTGACCGTCGACAGGGGCCATTCCATGAGCAGAATCATGGGTCAATTCATGGGTCGCGAGATTTCTTTTCGCGAGGGGTGTATCAGAGGGCGGGCAGCGCGCTCATAAGAGTGAAAGACAACGGGGCCCGCAGGGGACGGGGAACCCCTGGGGGGACGGGGGAACAGGGGGACGGGGGAACAAGGGGGACGGGGGAACAGGGGGACGGGGGCTCGGGTCGGGGGGGGGGGGGGGGGGGGGGGGGGGGGGGCGCCGCGCCGCGGGGGGGGGGGGGGGGGGGGGGGTGTGGGGGGGGGGGGGGGGGGTGTTGGTGGAGGGGGT